>CAISTG010000001.1 GCA_903888345.1 Candidatus Buchananbacteria bacterium
AGGAAATATTGTGTTTCTTGGCAACCACCTTTAAAACCTTCAACCCTTCTGCCGCGACCTCCGGTCCGGTGCCGTCTCCGCCGATTACTGCTATCTTGTATTTCTTTGACATAGATTATCTCCTTCAGGTTTATCTCTGGGAATGAGGCAGTATTATAGCAAAACTGGGCCCAAAATAAAGTGACCAGATAAAATGAAATAATAAATGTTTGGAAATGGTATTTTCCAGGTTTTTGCACGATATATATGTAGAAAGGGTCAAGAACCCTAGGAGGAATAAAATGGTAGAATTTGGAAAGGTATCAAAAGCAGTCGCCGGCCGAGTTGAAATTGCCGCAGGAAGATCGTGGTATCGATTTCCGATCAACCTGCTGACCAGCCTACCCAATCATACTCCCGGGTTAAACCTAGGCAAAGGCGCCGCCACACCAAGTATTCAGCCCGGTGTATCCGCTATTAGAGTATTCGACTATAGACCCACAATTGCTCAGATAGGAATATCTGCAGACACAAACATTGGCCTCTCAAGAGGAAAAGGGCTTAGAGATGATTATTTCAATGGAACCCCCGCGTCGTTAAATACGCCAACAACCACCTCACGAACTAAGGGCGACAGAATTCTAGACAAGGTCTTAGGCTTTATTAATGAAGTTTGGGCTGGAAGACACTGGTATAGATAATAATCAGCATTTGGCACTTGCGTGAAAATTAGAGACACTTGAAGACTTGGCTACTTTGAAAATTAGAGAAAAAATCCCCGGCAATTACCTACTCTCCCGGATCGCGTAACGATTAGTACCATCGGCCTTGATGAGCTTAACTTCCGTGTTCGGAATGGGAACGGGTGTGACCTCACCAGCATTATCACCGAGGATTTTTAAATTTTATTATTTCATTGAAGAAAATGTTGTTAAGAATGGCTGCAAAAAAGATCCGCTCTGAACGAAAACTAATAGCTAAATAAATAGCTAAAAAAGATCAAGACTTCGACCAATTAGTACCGGTCAGCTAAACACATTACTGTGCGTACACCTCCGGCCTATCAACCAGATAGTCTTTCTGGGGTCTTATTCTTATAAAAAGATGAGAATTCTAATCTTGGGGTGGGCTTGACGCTTAGATGCTTTCAGCGTTTATCCCTTCCAGACATAGCTACCCAGCGTATGCCACTGGCGTGACAACTGGTATACTAGAGGTCTATTCTTTCCGGTCCTCTCGTACTAGGAAAGACTCCCCTCAAAATTCTTGCGCCTGCATCAGATATGGACCGAACTGTCTCACGACGTTCTGAACCCAGCTCACGTACCGCTTTAATGGGCGAACAGCCCAACCCTTGGAACCTGCTCCAGCTCCAGGATGCGACGAGCCGACATCGAGGTGCCAAACCGCATCGTCGATATGAACTCTTGGATGCGATCAGCCTGTTATCCCCGGGGTAACTTTTATCCGTTGAGCGATGGCCCTTCCATCAAGTGCCACCGGATCACTAAATCCGACTTTCGTCCCTGCTCGACATGTACGTCTCGCAGTCAAGCTCCCTTATGCTTTTACACTCTTCTTTTGATAACAACCAAACTGTGGGAACCTTTGAACGCCTCCGTTAATTTTTAGGAGGCGACCGCCCC
>CAISTG010000002.1 GCA_903888345.1 Candidatus Buchananbacteria bacterium
ACCTGACGATACCATCTGAACCTTATTTCTTGAGGGGCGCTAAGCTTTGATCCTGGCATATATTTTGCTAAGTTTAGGTGAGTTAACAGTGTCACCCTTATCTTACCAAAATGTCACCCTTTGATGTTAACTGTACATAGTATTGACAAAACAGAAAATATATGATAAACTAATCTATCGTTAAAAACCAAGAAAGGGAATATACGATGGGTATGCATATTGAAAGCCTGACTGACTTTGGCTTTGAAATCGCGCGCGAGGAAATTATTCGGGGAAATGCAGTAAAGATAGATGATTGGGTGCACAGAAAACGCATCAGGGGCCAATGTCCAAAATGCAAAGCATGGTTTGATCAAACCTTCAATATACTGTATGGAGGCGACAAAGAGAGCTCCTGCATTTGTGGATATTTCACTATCGACGCCAAAGAAGAAACCGTCATCTACGACGGCCACAACATTAGTGAGAAGGAGTGGAAACAACGCCGAGCTGAAGCAGAAAAACAGTAAATCAGAACCTTAGACACCAGCCACTTGCGGCTGGTGTATTTTTTTTGAATCTAAAAAACATCCTCGCTGTAATGGCGGGGATGTTTTTTATTATAGAATATTTTATTCATTAGCTAACGGCTCATCAGCGTAATCGTCATTAGCGGGTTTAACGCCAGCCAATTCTGATTCTCTAATCTTCTTCACTTCTTCCATAATCTGTTTGCGAATAGCGGTCATTAACTTTAAATTAGATCTCAAATAGGTTTTGGCACTTTCACGTCCAACGCCTAATTTTTCTTCGCCAAAAGCATAAGTATTGCCATTTTTCTTAATCACGCCCTTTTCAATACCGACATCAAGTAAATCACCAGAAACGGAAATCCCCTCGTTATACATAATATCGAATTCACAGGTTTGAAATGGAGCAGCTACTTTATTTTTAACCACCTTAACTTTAACGCGATTACCAATATTTCTTTCGCCCTGCTTGATTTGAGCGGCGCGACGAACTTCAATACGAACTGAAGAATAAAACTTTAACGCGGTACCGCCAGTCGTAGTTTCCGGATTACCGAAGAACACGCCAATCTTCATTCTAATTTGATTAATGAAAATTAAGACAGTATTCGATTTAGAAATCGCGCCAGTTAACTTACGTAAAGCTTGGGACATTAATCTGGCCTGCAAACCCATATGAGAATCACCCATATCGCCTTCAATTTCCGCCTTTGGCACCAAAGCCGCCACGGAGTCGACAACGATGACGTCGATCGCATTGGAACGAACCAATGTTTCGACAATCTCTAAGGCTTGCTCACCGGTATCAGGTTGAGAAATAAATAAATCATCAACCTTCACACCAATCTTACGAGCATAATCAGGATCCAGGGCATGCTCAGCATCAACGAAGGCCGCGACACCACCCAGCTTTTGAACTTCAGCCACAATATGCTGTGCCAAAGTTGTTTTACCAGAAGCTTCCGGACCAAAGATTTCTACAATTCTACCACGCGGTACGCCACCGACACCCAAAGCAATGTCGAGTGACAAACAGCCAGTTGGCACGACTTCGATATCCATGGCTCGAGCTTCCCCGAACTTCATAATGGAACCATCGCCAAATCTTTCCTTGATTTGTCCAATGGCCGATTCTACTGCTTTAAACTTCTCACTTGTCTCATCACTTGATTTTTTAGCCATAAAATTATACAAACTTATTTATATATTTGTCATTTTAACCCAAACCCCTATTTTACTTAGGCTAACAATGGGCCCCTTCTAACGCTAAAATTTTACCAAAAATCCGACAAAATAACAACAGCCTGCCAGACTCGCCTAGGCAAGCCAAACAGCTGAACTGATAATTGTCAATTACTCCCCAAATAGCACCCTCACACTGGCCTCCTGAGGCCGACTGTAGCGTTTTTGGGCGGTAATAGAGATTAGATTAAGTCCGCTTTGTAAATCAACAAAAGTGCTAAATTTGCCATCCTGATCAACAAACACCGCTTTATTATTAATAACTAATTCCGCCTCCCTGGCCGTCACTCCAGTTACTAATAATTGACGCGAATGGGCTACAGTACCGTCTTGAGGTGAATTAATTTGTAATGGTGGCGGACTAAAAATTGCATTCACGCGGTATAAAAGAAAAAACACCAGACCGCTAACCGCTACAATAATTAAACCACGACTCAACCACTCATAGACTGAGCCGAAATTACTTTTTTTGCCCAACTGATTTTGTCCAACCACTTGAACTTTATTTTTTAAATCATGCATCTCCGCTTTAGATAGCGCCAAATAATCACCATAAAGCGCTAGCCATTTATCATAATATTCACGACTAGGTACTAGTCGTGGCTCTTGCGTTTCCAGTGCCTCCAAATATTTACTGGCAATATTAAGATCGGCACTCGCCTTTTTAATCGTGATTCCACGATTAAGACGCGCTTCACGTAAGCGATTACCCAAAGGAGTACCAAGTTGTCGATGTTTAATAAAAGCTGTCATTTTTAATTAACTTAAGTCCACTCATCATTACTAAAAAAATCGCGATGGCTCTTCTTCGGCTTAGCTGGCACTTCTTCTTCTTCTTCTTCTGCTGCTGCTGTTATTACCTCAATCTCTTCTTCAGCCTCCTCTGCCTCAGTCTCTGACGCCAAAGCAGCCTCCGCTTCTGCCAATAACTCCGCTTCCGTCTCAATGGCATCCGCCATTTCCTGATCCGCTAATTCTTCCGTATTTGTTTCAGTAATAATTTCCGGCTCCACCAAAGCATCAACCTCGATATCACGATCAAAAAACGTTGGCAATTCTTCTTCGGGCTCCTCTACTTGATCATCATCCTCAGACTCATTGAGATCAGTTTCGGGAATTTCTTGACCACGACTAAAAGCGGTAAATGATGGCTCTTCTTCCTCATCATCAAAATTAACTCTAGCCTTAATCGTTTCGCTAATCGGTCGTAATTCACCAGTTAAATTATGCTCACGCGCTGAAAATTCCAAAGCGTTAACGCCGCCCAATTTATCCAGGAAAATTTCTCGGGCTTTGGCTCCATCTGATGGTCCAATTATACCCTTTTCTTCTAAAATGTCGAGGATTCTAGCGGCGCGCGCATAGCCCAATTTTAAACGTCGCTGTAATAACGAGGCCGAGGCTTTACCTGATTCGCGAATCACATCAATTGCTTCATTAATCAACGGCTCATCACTATCACCACCAAAGCCACCGCCGCCACTACTACCACCATAACTCGAAGAACCAGAGGCAGTCAAAGCTTCGACATATTCAGCTTCGCCTTGAGACTTAATAAAGCGAATTAAATCGCTAACTTCCTTATCCGAAACAAACACACCCTGAATACGTTTTGGTTTAGAATATTCCGGTCCTAAATAAAGCATATCACCGCGTCCAACCAATTTTTCCGCGCCGGACCCGTCTAAGATAGTACGTGAATCGATTGATGAGGCGACCGAAAACGAGGCACGCGCCGGAATATTGGCTTTAATCAAACCCGTAATAACTTCAGTCGATGGACGTTGCGTCGCTAAAATCAAATGAATGCCAACGGCACGAGACATTTGCGCCAAACGCACAATTCCCGCTTCCATATCATTAGCCGCCGAGGCCATTAAGTCCGCTAACTCGTCAATAATAATGACGATATAAGGCATCTTATCAGCGTGAGTCTGATTGTAAGAACCGATATTACGATTACCGAATTTCGCCAATAATTCAAATCGACGTTCCATTTCCGTAATACTCCACTTCAAGGCGCCAATGGTTTTCTTAACATCAGTAATTACCGGCGTCAACAAATACGGAATATTATTATAAAGCGGTAATTCCACTCGTTTCGGGTCAACCAAAATAAATTTTAATTCATCAGGTGAATTCTGATACATCAACGAAATAATAATCGAATTAACGCAAACTGATTTACCCGAACCGGTCGCACCGGCCACCAGTAAATGCGGCATTTTATCCAACTGTGCAAAAATCGCTTTACCAGAAACATCTTTACCTAAAGCAATATGTAAATTATTGGTGCGTGCCTTGTATTCTTTAGACAATAACATTTCTCCCATGGTCACTTTAGCACTAATAACATTAGGCACTTCGATACCAACGAGAGACTTGCCCGGAATTGGTGCTTCGATACGTATCGGATGGGCGGCTAAGGCCAAAGCTAAGTCCGCATTTAAGGTCGTAATTTTCGATAAGCGAACACCATCAACGGGACGCATGGTATATTGAGTAACAGTCGGTCCAATATTAACATCACCCATTTCAACTGGTATCCCGAAGTTTGATAACGTTCGACGAATCACCTCTTGACTATTCTTGATATCGCCAGCGGTCGCCTTGCCGACCTTAGAATTCATCAAACCAATTGGAATATCCAGAGGGCCATATTTTTTGTTTTTAACCTCGGGCAATTCAGCGGCCACCCCACTGAAACCCATTTTAATTTCGGTTTTTACAAAGCCAGGCGCCTCTTCTTCAATTTCTTCCGGTTCTTCTTCCACAAAATTTTCTGCTGCTGGAGCGACTGCAACTTCCGCGGATTCTTCCTCATAAGTGTCTTCCTCGGTTTGTGACAATAATTGTTCTTGATGTCTCATCTTGCGATAATAATGCCAATCTTTAAGTTTTAAGTAGATATAATTAATAACTTTAAGTGGCCACAAAATTCCATAAATTGAAGTCTCCAGAGCCAACAGAATGCCAATTAGCAACACGGCCACTAGCACCACTAAGGCACCCCAATAGCCCATACCACGTAATAGTGGCAAAGACACCGCTGCGCCCAGATAACCGCCACCATGACCGGCTTTCGCGGCCTCCAACGCCATCCAAGAATCAAAAGATAAATGGAAGATGCCAGCCAAGCCGCACAGTAATAAGCAAACTCCGAAATAGTTAATCAGCCTAATCGGATATTTTTCTTCATTCAGCAAACAGAAAATCCAAGCACCTAGTAGCACTGGCACTAACCAGCGAATATTGCCTAGCGCCATAGCTAAACCAGAATTAGTCAGTTGTCCGAATTTACCTGATAAGTCTAATAGCCCCAAGACACTCAAGGCGCCCAACAGGAAAAGAGTGATGATAAATATCCCCTTTTTGGTTTCCGGCGATAACTCCGCCAGCATATTAAAAATTGAACCAAAACCAAAACCACCACCAGTTGATTCATCTTCCACCTGTCGTCGATGATAACTGCGCGTTTTACGACGAGTTAAAAAAGAAAACATTCCCGATTTTTTTCTGTACCTAGACATAATATATTAATTAAAAATTACTTATTGAACCTTAAACAGTGAAAACTAAACTATGGTGTGACCGGGCTAAAATCGGCCTCAGCTGCAGAGGTAATTAATCGTCATCCTGAGTTAACGAAGGATCCCACCCATATACTACGAGATCCTTCGCAAGCTCAGGATGACATTCTTATGTGTCTCTGCTGTCATTCCGGGCTTTCTTTATTGTCATTCCGGGCCTGCCTGTCCGGTAGGCAGGCTTGAACCGGAATCTGAGCCCGCAGTCTCAGTCACTACTGACGCAGCAGCTGGAACAGCTGGAGTTTCCGGAGTTGCTGGAGTTTCACTAGCATCTGGTGTACTGGTTGGTATTTCAGTGGTAGTAGTAACCACCCCCTCTGACTGCTCAGTAGCAGAACTGGTCGCTGTTGTTTCTGCTCCACTTGCACCACTCCCTTCTAGAGGTGCATTAACTAGATTTTCAAAGGTGTTATCAGTACTGCTCGCCGAATAATCAATTACAGTCTCACGCTGGCCCAAAGCCACCCAATCAAAATACAGATCATCAGCCACTGGCGCATCGATAATAATCCAGAAACTGCTAGTTGATTTTTTGGTGACAGCATAACGAGCAAAGATCGAGCTGGTTGATAAATTCAAATTTAATAAGACCTTCGGGACGGAATTATAAGGTTTATCAAACTTAACTTCAATCGTAGTGGTGCCGGCAGGAATCATAACCGTGCCTAATTGATCCTTATCAAGATACAATTTACCCTGAATTTCCACATCGTTCTTAAAGGTCACCTTGGCTTCAAAACCCGCTTCGCCAAAGACCGTCATCGTACCATAAAAACTCGAAGCAGTCGAAACGGTCAAGTTAGAAAAGCTATTATTATTACTATAAACAGTGAGGGTCGTATTATTGCTAGCAGTAGAAGTACTAACTTCATTCAAACGCGAAGTCAATTCCTTAATTTCTGCATTTTGATTTTGAGCAATCTGCAATAAATAGAAAGGTAAATGATCAGCACGATAACCCTTATTGGTTCCATTCTCCATATAAAGTTCCGGCAAAGCCGCCTTGACTTCCTCAGCAATCAAACCGAAATCGCTCTGACCAGTGGCCTTCCAATCATATGATTTAATTTGCAGACCCAACAAGGCATCGACATTCAAGGTAGTACTAGCAATATTATCCTTATATGTCCTGGATGACGGGTCAACATTAGTCAAAATTCCATTATAAGAATAAACCGTGCCATTGGTGCCCAAATCAGTGACCAAAACGCCATTACCACTGTCGAGTTCGATATAATTTGAACGCAATTTGAGATGGCCGGACTGATCCTCAAACGTAATGTCGGCACTTGTCACAAAACTAGCGTCAGCAAAAGAAAGGCCAACAGTATCGGATGAACCTAATGCTTCATAAATGCTACTCGATGCATCATTAATAATAGCCAAACCATTTTTTACTGCGACCATTGAAACATCAGGGATGGACTGCCCAGCTAAAGCGGTGGTATGTCCTTCTAATGCCAACCCCAGAGACATATGATTAATTGCCAAAGTATTCCCAATATCATCGCCGACTGTAATTAAAGGCGAAGTCGAGGCTCCCTTAATATTCAAATTGCCATTAGCAATAACCAAATCGACTGGATTAACAGAACCAATACCAGTGATATCACCGATGATCATGCTATTATTATTTGTATTATAAATTATTTTTCCGACATTCCCGGTATCGGCAAAATTCTCGGCAGCAAAAGCGAGTGATGGTAAGACGCTTCCACTAGCCGCTATTATCAAACTTCTATCAACCGCGCCAACAGTGGAATCACCAGGAAACTGAGAATTAAATTTAATCAAAGGAAGGCTGCCATTAGCATAGGTCCCGCTAAATGGCATATTTTCAACGGTCATATAATTGCTGCCAGCAACATCACCGATTTTAGAATCAAACGGCATCGTGGTGGTACCACCAAAATAATTTTGACCGAAAGCAGAATAAATTCCATAATTAGTGGAACTAGCAAAGATGGCATAACCGTTATTGGCATTATTCACGAACAATCCGGATATACTGAAATCATTAGTAGCCATACCCATCACACCGACAGCTGCACCATAACCATTAACCCCAACTAGGCCCTCGCCCCTGACACCAACCCCATTATCAGAATAGCCATTTACCGAGGCCACCGTATCAGTTGCCATCGCCTCATCAAAATAACCATAGCTTGTTTGGAAGGCAGTACTATAATCCAGACCACCGTAATTAATAGCATTATAGGAATAAATATTACCATCAGCAACGGTTAATTTTTCAGACGGACCTGAAGTACCAATACCCACAAAAACTGCGTCAGCGCCAGTTCCACCTAAGGCCATCATATTTGAACCACTAACTTTGGCGTTATAGCCAATAGCCGTGGCATTGGTCAAGCTTGTAGTTGAGGCATTATTGCTATCACGCGAAGCACCATAACCGATGAAGGTCGAGTTTGTATCGATTACAGAATTATAATCAGAAACAGTTCCACCGATACCCGTACCGGCAAAGGCGCCTAGAGCCGTCAGACCTTCAGTAGTGGAGCCGAATTTGAGCGACATATAGCCGCTAGCATTATTAAATGAACCTGACACATTGCCATATAAAGAAAAATTTCCATTGGCAACATTATAATTTCCTGTTTTGTTTGATAATAATGAAGAAATGCCAAAACCAATATTATCATGTCCCGTGGTATTGACGGAGAGTGAATATTGGCCAAAACCTAAATTTTGTATGCCAGTCATCGTCATATTGCCAGCACCACCATAAAAATAGTTAAGCTTACTGGTTGAGGCATAAGCCAGAACTACTCCATTATATTTCAAAGCGGTACCAGTCGCCATATTAATATCTCCACCAATCGTTAATCCACGAGAAGAATCAATTGGCGATAAAGCCGTGCCCGAGTCCGCCCAATAATTAGTGCTACTGGAACTGCCACCAATCATACCCAAGGTAGAAGTCGACACCCATTTGGTTGAAGTGCCAGTACTCATTAAAATTTGGCCAGTTGTGCCAGCAGCATTAGTGGAATCCTTCAAATAACCACCAATAGCCAAGCCATTAGAGATCGTGACATTACCGCTATTATCAATCACAAAGATGTTTTGGTTGGTGGAAGTAGCAACACGGAGCAAGGTAGTTGCTGATGATGCGCCATAAATATTCAAATAAGCATTTGGCGTGGAAGTTCCGACTCCAACATAGCCCGACTTAAGAACACTCAAGTAATTGGCTCCAGTCGTTGAAGCAATATTGAAAATATATGAGCCGGCAGTAATACTTGTTGTCGTTCCGACATTGACCGCTCCACCATTTGGCTGAACAGCCACCACACCATAATCAACTGAATTGCCCTGAATAACTAAATTAGTACCGGAAGCATTGCCACCAAAGAGGCTTTGGCCAGTATCACGTCCCGCTAACAGCGCGTATTGCGTGTGATCATCATTAAGCAAACCAGAAAGCGCACCATGGGACGAAGCAACATAAGTGCCGGAAGGTAAATTAGAAACTGAGCGCAAATCTTGAACTTCTTGATAGACAGCCGCTCCACCAACTTGGCGCAAGATGACACGATATAAAACCTTCATTTCTGAAAACGGTAATGTGCCAAATGACAGACTTTCCCAGGTATTATTGGTTCTGGCGTTAGCAATCGAACCATCAACACTTTGACCCATAATTGCCACCACTGGATTAGCAACATTATCGGTGGCAACAATCCAATAAGCAACATAATTATTATTACCAACTGTAGAAGTTGAAGTCCCGCCCAAATTATACAGTACGTTTGAAGCTTGCAGGATATAATAAGCATTTTGTGCAGCGGTAAACTGCCAACCCGTCCCAATCTTGTAAAGCACTGGGAATTGAACTTGTTGCGCGATCGACAAATCAATATCTTCATCCCAAATAACACCGGCGGTGGTGGTCGCTCGATTATTATCAAAAGTTCCAGTCAAACCAGATTGATAACGAGTGCCAACCGTGCTATGCAAATAAGCGTGCGTCGCGCCATCCATCGTTAGTCCATGACGTTCATCAGCCATAATTCCCTTTTGGATAGTGGCATTCCAATAAATAGTGACGATCGGAATTGTACCATCAGTTAGTGTCCAGAAAGTTGTGCTAGTACTCAAGGCAGCGGTTGTCTTGTCATAATAAATGAAATACAACCCGGTCACATTAGGAATAGTAATCACCTCGGAACTCTTGATATACTCCTTGCCAGACGAATACACTTTAAAATTGGTACCGGTAATTTGGAAAGCGCGAGTATTATCAAAGAAGGCAAGACTGGTATCGGTACGATTGGGGAAGCCAGTCATTTCTTTGGTGGTATTCTGTTGATTATATAGCCTTGTGTCTAAATCTTGGATGGCTAATTTAATGCTGCTAGTGGTAATAATGTTCCCCGTCAAACCGATCATATTCAAGTTGCCGGTCATCGAGACATCACCATTACCATCAACTACAAAAATATTCGGATTAGTAGAAGTGGCAACCCGCAATAACGCTATGGCAGACGATGAACCATAAACATGCAAAAAGGCATTTGGAGTTGAAGTACCAAACCCGCCAGCACCCTTCACAATCAAACCCTCGGCTGGCGCACTAACATTGTTATAGCCGGTAAACCCGATAGCCGTTCCCCCATTAGTCGATAAAGTTAATTGAGGTGAGTTGTTATTGGTAAATAATCCGAATTTGTTGGTAGTCACTGTACCAAATTGAACAGCAGCAGTAGCTGAACCAGCGCTAATAAACATTGAGGCTCGCGCCGTTTGAGCGGTGTTACCGATAGAGAAAACATTTTTCGCGTCTGGTCCAACAACATAAAGAGAATACGGGCCATAGGCATCAGCGGGCTGAGTAGCAGCTCCCACATTAACACTGCCATTATTATCAATGTTTAATAACGATGCCCCGGTTGAGGAAGTTATATTTAGAGCGTAAACTCCTGCAGCCGCCTGGATGTTAACCATTGCAATCGCCGAAGTTGTTCCGACTGATAATTTGGAAGCGGTGGTAGTGGCAAGTGTTGTTAGGCCGGTGACGGTTAGATTGGTTGAGGTTGTATTGGTCGAAGATACGCCAGAGAAGAGAGCTAAAGCGGTAGATGAGTTATAATTTGAAACATAACCAGGATTAGTCCAGCCATATTGGACACTATTAGTTGTTGTGGTGATAGTCAGGCCAGTTCCTGAGGCGGTGAAAGCTGTCGCTGCCAATCCGCTACCGCCAGTAATGCCAAGACTGGAAGTTGATACCCATTGAGTTGAGGTGCCAGTACTGATCAACACCTGACCATTAGTTCCAGTCGAGTTAGTTGAATCCTTAAAATACCCGCCAAGTGATAAGCCATTACTGAATGAGGCGTTACCGTTAGCATCAATGACGAAGATGTTTTGATTGGTAGAGGTGGCGACACGAAGTAAGGTGTCAGTTGTTGTGCCGAAGATACTAAGTTTGGCATTAGGGGTTGTCGTACCGATGCCGATGGTGCCATTTGCCTTTATAACATCCACTCCATTAGTCGCAAAAAATGTATCCTGTCCATACCAGTTAAAATAAAATCCACCCCCATTACTCTGAAACGTATCATCATACAAGGATAATGATTGTGTTCTGCCACCCTTTATATTCATGATTTGAGTTGAATTGCTGGCCCCTGAATCAACCACACTAAATTTTACCGCCGGTGTTGTTGTACCAACCCCCACATAACCATTAGGCGCCATATACAACATCGAGGCCCCAGTTGAGGAAGTAATATTTAAAGCCGAAACTCCCGAAGCTCCTTGGATGTTGAGCATTGACGTTGCTGAGGTCGTTCCGACTGATAATCTGCCAGAAGTTGTGGTTGCTAATGTTGTTTGGCCAGTAGCAACCAAGTTCGTTGTCGTGACATTGGTGGAAGAGACGCCAGAGAAAACTGCTAAGGCGGTGGAAGAATTATAATTAGTTAAATAATTTCCAATTAACTGATAAGTAGCAGCAGCGGTGGTCGTGGTCAAGTATGGCGTCAAAGCTGAGGCCGTAATATAACCGGAGTTATTCACCCATTGAGAAATGCTAGAAGTAGCAAAAGCGGAAACTGTTAATCCCAGCGAGGAAGTTGAAACAGCGGTGACAACTCCATTGGTGCCCAATAATAAGCCATTCAGGCTTGCGACTTTCAGTGTGCCACCAGTCGTCAAATTGCCACTCGCCACAAAATTTCCGGTCGTAGTCGCATCGGAATTAATTATGAAGGCGTTAGACGAGGTAGAATTGGAAACACCAAAATTATAACCATTATACGAATCAAATTCCATTCGTCTGGTTGAGGTATTAAATTCAATGCCAGCCACATAACTAATATCGCCACCATAAGCATAACCATCACCGACAAAGCGTAAGTCCGGGAAACGATCGCTGCCAGTATGCGGCTCAGCAATATACAAGCCATTGGAAATTCCACCAACCATTGACCCGACATTCATGACGCTATTAGCAGCTGAGCTATTGAATTTCATCAAGGTCACTGGTAAAGAAGTGGCCATGGTCGCCTCAGCAAAATATCGCTTTTCAAACGAGATCCCCGTACCGGCATCACCGATGTAGGTGGTGCTAGCCACGGTCAGGGTGCCGTTAATTGAGGCGTTACCATTAACGACAAACTTTTGACTTGGGGTTGTCGTGCCAATGCCGACGTTGCCATTACTGCCAACATAGAAAATAGATGAGGTGGCAAAAGTGGCTGAGGTTGTAGTAACAACATCAAACAAAGCCTGAGTAGCACCATAAGCATTCTGAACGGAAAGTTTCGCCCATGAGGTTGAAGTGCCAATAACAACTGACCCGCTAACGATAATGCCATTTTGTGTAGGGCTTACTGTGGCAAAATTACCGATAGATAAGCCACCAATACCCATATTCGCATAAGAGTTGCCAGAGTCTAAAAATCTGATTGATGGACCTGAAGAATATAGTCTCAATCTATTCACTCCACCCTGTTCTCCGAAAATGAATGGGATATTGCTAGTGGTATCAATGGCCTTAAATCCACCATTAACATCTAGAGCAACTGCGGGAGTACTTGTCCCAATACCAATAAAACCATTTGGCGCCATATACAACATAGAAGCCCCAGTTGATGAAGTAATACTTAATGCCGAAACTCCGGAAGCACCCTGAATATTTAACATGGAAGCAACGGAAGTAGTACCAACTGAAAGTCTTGCTGCGGTTTCGGTCGCAAAAGAATTAGTCCCCGTCCAGGTGTTATTGGTAGCAAAAATTGATGAAGTGATATAGCCCGCATCGTTGACCCATTGTGAAATAGTGTTAGTAGAAAAATTGGCGGTGGTTAATCCGGTACTAGTTGTTAAGAAACCAAAACTCGTTGTCGCCACCCACTTCGTTGAAGTACCAGTGCTAATTAAAACTTGACCATTAGTACCAATTGAATTGGTAGAATCCATCAAATAGCCACCAATGTCCAAACCGTTAGAAATAGCGACATTACCACTAGCGTCAATGACGAAAATATTTTGATTAGTGGAAGTGGCGACACGGAGGAGAGTGTCGGTTGTGGTGCCGATAACCGTGAGTTTGGCCGATGGTGATGAGGTGCCAATTCCGAGGTTACCCGTACCACTTATTCTTACGGCTTCATAAGGATTGGCTGCGCCATTACTTACTGAAAAAGCAAGACCACGATAACCACCCAACTCACTATTAGCGGTCGCGGAAATTCGTGCCATATTATAAGGAGTACCAGCCGTTTTAAATAAAATTCCAACATAACTACCACCAGTAAATGGAGCTTCAAGAGTCATTGCGTCAACACTACTCTGTCCCGAATTCGTCACAATATGCAAGGCGGAGGTTGGAGCATTAGTCCCAATTCCCACAAAACCATTAGCAGCGACAGCAAAAGTTGAAGAACCAGTCGAGGATGTAATATTTAAAGTCGAAATTCCCGAAGCCCCTTGAATGTTTAACATCGAGAGCGCTGAGGACGTGCCAATTGATACTCTGCTGGCAGTCGTCGTCGCCAAAGTAGTCGTTCCAGAAAAAGTATTAGAACCAGTAAAGGTATTATTAACAGACAAGTAGGGCACGGTATTAGAAACATTCCAGAAGGCCTGCCATTGAGAGGACGAGGCATTCCAAGAAGCATAAACATTATTCCAGTTGGTAACAGCCAAATTGGAACCGGTCACAGTTCCGGTTACACCCAAATTGCCAGTAATCGTTCCATTACCATTTACCTGCAATCCAGTTGAAGAAGCGGTGCCAGCGACTTCTAATCGAACCGTAGGACTCAGGACACCAATTCCGACATAAGCGCTACTTCTCACAATACTAATCGCATTAACATCACTACCTTGAACAGCATCAGCCGTATCATGGACTCCGATATTTAAGGTATTAATCGAACCGTTGTAATGGATAAACGCACCCTGATAGTAAGGTGAGGCGGCCATGTTGGTTTCGGTAAATCTCAGCCGGCCACTTTCAACTTGATTAACTCCACTGCCTCCCAAATTAATAATTGGGCCAGTATCTTTATCATCACCGCTATAGATCGCCAATCTTGATGCTGGGGTTGTAATACCAATACCCAGATTACCATTAGGAGCAACGTAGAGCATCGAAGCACCCGTTGATGAAGAAATATTTAAGGCAGAAATTCCAGGCGCTCCTTGGATATTTAACATGGAAGACTGAGAAGAAGTGCCAATCGACAACATGCTGGCAGTAGTAGTTGCTAAAGTTGTGGTACCAGTAAAGGCATTAGTTCCAGTAGCGGTATTATTAGCGCCGAGTTTAAAATATGATGAGGAAGCAGCCATCCAATAAGGATCGGTTTCGCTGACCAAGAATCCTAGGGAAGTTGTAGCGACCCAGCGAGTTGAGGTTCCAGTGCTGATTAAAATTTGACCGTTTGTTCCAATGGAATTAGTGGAGTCCATTAAGTAACCACCAATATCTAAGCCGTTAGAGAACGTGGCGTTACCATTAGCATCGATAACGAAAATATTTTGATTGGTGGAAGTAGCGACACGCAGTAGGGTGGTTGCCAGGGACGAAGTGCCAAAAACGGTCAGATACGCATTCGGAGTTGAGGTGCCAATACCAACAAGGCCATTTTCTTGTACTCTAAACAATTCTACTGCATCTCTAGCATAGTAATTATTGGCAAAAATAGAAAAATATCTAGTCGTAGAGACATTGGCAGTATCGATTCCTATGCCGACATTTGCTTGAGAATTTAATGCGAAATCTAGTGCACCGATAGCACCAAAACGAACATTTAAGGAGTCTGCTCTAAATTCTCCAGTACCGTAACCATTATTGATATTATATTCTTTCGACAATATCCTTCCATTAACTTCTAAAGGCTGACTCGGACTTGCTGTCCCAATCCCCACATTGCCATTAGCAGCAACCGTTACCATCGAGGCTCCAGTAGATGAGGTTATATTTAAAGCAGAAACTCCAGGCGCTCCCTGAATATTAACCATCGAAGTAACAGACGAGGTACCAACAGAAAGTCTTGTCGCGGTAGTTGTCGCAAAAGTGTTAATACCAGTAAAGGTATTATTAACAGACAAATATGGCACAGTATTAGAAACATTCCAGAAGGTTTGCCATTGTGATGAAGAAGCGTTCCAAGAGTTATAAACATTGTTCCAATTAGTGACCGCCAAATTTGATCCGGTGACCATACCAGTCACTCCCAAATTACCAGTAATCGTGCCATTGCCATTAACCTGCAACCCAGTTGAAGAAGCGGTGCCACCAACATCCAATTTCACCGTTGGACTGAGAACACCAACGCCGACATTACCATCAAAATACGCTGTCTTATTTGGATATAATCTGAAAGTATTAGTGGAATAACTGGCATCAGTTTCGGCCCCAAAGAACATATAAAGAAGTGACGGTGCTGTAACACCAGAGTTTAAGCTTCCATAAACTCCAATTTGACCAAAGTCAGCACTTAGTCCTGTGGTAGTATTTTTGGCATTCAAATCAAACGCAGTAAAAGCAACTCCACCGCCATCTCTCTCAATCGACTGAGTAATACTTGGATTCTGTCCTTGCAACAACACCATTGGTGTACCTGTATATACTGGATTAAAGATATGAAGTTGACTTGTTGGGGTGGAAGTACCGATGCCAAGTTTACTATTAACCACTAAATTAGTTGTCGTGACATTAGTGCTAGACACACCCGCAAAAACCGCCTGAGCAGTTGATGAATTGTAATTTGTTAAATAGCCCAGAGTCGTTGTCGAAACCCACATCGTCGAAGTTCCAGTGCTAATTAAAATTTGACCGTTTACACCAGTCGAATTGGTCGAATCTTTAAGATACCCGCCGAGCGACAAACCATTAGAGAGCGAGGCGTTTCCATTGGCATCGATAACGAAGATGTTTTGATTAGTGGAAGTGGCGACACGCAGTAAAGTGTTGGTGGTGCCAAAGACATTTAGGTTGGCATTAGGAGTCGAGGTGCCAACACCGACATTGCCCGTTATTGTCATATTTCCTGACCCATCATCCAAAACATTCCTCCAAGTAGGCGCTGCTAAAGACGTTAACGGAACCACAGAGCCAACTTTTCCATTATTAGCAAAAGCCATTGACATCATCCAGCCATTTGCTGGTACACTTCCGTTCGCAGCCCCGGTACTGACCAAACCCACAAAACCAGTACTATATGTTTCCATGAATCTCAAGCCCAAATAATCATTCGAATTAACTGATTCAATACCAGTATTTGGACCATTAAACCTCACTGTATTAGGAGTAAAAGCAGAACCAGTGACTTGATTAAAGTATAACATGCTATTATTACCATTCATCACATTTTGTATAGACTGATTAACCATTCCGTAATTAGTACTTATACCATTTAATGTAATTACTCCGCTGCTATTACCACTATTTCCCAGTGTCAGCATTGAACTCGGGCTCGTCGTCCCAATACCAATATTGCCATTAGGCGTCATATACAGCATCGAAGCCCCAGTTGATGAAGTAATATTTAAAGCGGAAACTCCGGATGCTCCTTGGATATTTAACATGGAAGACTGAGAAGAAGTGCCAATCGACAACATGCTGGCAGTAGTAGTTGCTAAAGTTGTGGTACCAGTAAAGGCATTAGTTCCAGTTGCTGTATTATTGGCGCCGAGCTTGAAATAAGAAGAAGAGGCAGCCATCCAATAAGGATCGGTTTCGCTGACCAAGAATCCTAGGGAAGTTGTAGCAACCCAGCGTGTTGAGGTTCCAGTGCTGATTAAAATTTGACCATTATTGCCAATCGCATTAGTCGAATCTTTAAAGTAACCGCCAACAGCTAATCCATTAGAAAGTGAAACATTACCACTTGCATCAATAACGAAAATATTTTGGTTGGTGGAGGTGGCGACACGCAAGAGAGTGACTGCCGATGAAGAGCCATAAACATTCAAGTAAGCATTTGGAGTACTAGTACCGATGCCGACATTGCCACCTAAGAAAGCAAAATTAGGAGCAGTGCCAATAGTATTAAAGGTTGTTAAACCGGTACTACCGATAGTTGCCGATAAATAATTAGCAGCATCGTAACCCACTCTCAATTGTTCGGTTGTCCCCAAAATATCCAGGTAGGCAGTTGGAGCATCATTATTAATTCCAGTCCTTCCATTCTTCATGGTCAAGGATGTCGGAGCATAATTAACAGTAACTGAGGGAGCGGTAAATACAGTAGTAGAAGCCGCCACTGTAGTTCCCGCAGGATCACCCCCAATAGCTAAAGTAATTGACGCGGTTCCAGCGGTTGCGCCTGCAGTTCTTCTTAATCTAAATGCTGCGATTTGACCAGAAATCATAACATCAATTTCCGCATCATTGCCACTATACGCGCCTGTAGTTGAAATTGGTAAAGCTTTCTGCCAAACTCCAGCCGTGCCGTTATATTGTACTGGTACGATATATCTCTTGGATTGCGCATATCCACCAGAATGAATTGTTAACCAAATTTCAACGTTAGAAGAAAAATCAGAGTTTGTCACTGTCGCAAATCCTATAGCATCTCCAGCGGCGGCTGGAACAGCAAAACTATATTGAATTTGTTTAAGGTTAGATCCTGATAAAGCACCAGCGAAAGTCCCACTACCAGTAACCGTTAAGTTGCCTCCCAAATAAGTATTACCGGCAACCTCTAAACGATTAGTCGGAGAGGATGTTCCAATACCTACATTGCCGTTGCTTAAAATTGTCAGTAAGGATGCGCCAGTCGAAGAAGTAATATTTAAAGCCGAAACACCAGACGCGCCCTGGATATTTAACATCGAAACTTGCGAGGTTGTGCCGACAGCTAGTCTTGAAGCTGTGGCGGTCGCAAAAGTGTTAGTCCCCGTCCAGGTGTTATTAGTAGCAAAAATTGATGAAGTGATATAGCCCGCATCGTTGACCCATTGTGAAATAGTGTTAGTAGCAAAATTAGCAGTCGTTAATCCGGTGCTGGTTGTTAAGAAACCAAAGGTTGTTGAGGCTACCCAGCGAGTTGAAGTGCCAGTGCTAATTAAAACCTGACCGTTAGTGCCGACGGAATTCGTCGAATCCATCAAGTAACCACCGATATCTAAACCGTTAGAAATGGTAACGTTACCACTGGAGTCGATGACGAAAATATTTTGGTTGGTGGAAGTAGCAACACGCACGAGGGTGTCAGTCGTTGTGCCGAAGATGCTGAGCTTGGCATTTGGAGTATTATTACCAATGCCAATATTCCCCGTATTATACTGTAAGGTTAGAGCATCCACCCAATTACCGTTGAAATAAGTGTAGGTAAGATTTTCGGTCGTATCTGTTTCGCCAAATCTCCACTTTTCTGCTCCCGCAGTCAGAAATCTAAATTGATTAGTATAACCAGTACCACCTCGATCCAAATAAATCGAAGCATGTTGAGCGGAGTCGATAGTCAGCTGAGGAAAATTAGTACCATACAAATACATTTGTCCATTAGCATTCATTTTTGCTAAAGAATCACCAGTAGATGATACGAAATCAAAGATCGGATTAGATCCCGCCGTACCCATAACACTAAACTTGGCAATTGACGAAGTAGTCCCAACCCCAACATTACCATTAGCTGCCACATAAAGTGCTGAAGCTGTTGATGAAGTTACAACGCTTAATAATGGCGTGGTCGAAGTACCTTGAACTGATAACATAGCTCCAGGAGTAGAAGTGCCAATACCAATTTGCCCTGTTGAAAGAACAGTTAACTTGGTTGCTGACGCTCCCCAGGTTCCGTCATTGGAGACATCAATTTGGAATTTACCAATACTATCAGAACCATTTCTAACAGCGGAAGTTCTGGCAATAAAATTCTCGACTCCCGCATTATCCTCAATTGCATAAAGGAAGCCGGGGCCAAAACCATCGGTCATATCGCCAGTTGAGGTCAACTTAAAAGTCATTGGGCTAGCAACAGAACCAGTTGCGCCAGTTACATCATTAAAGAGCGCCAATCTCCCGGCATCAGTATCGGAATTGTTATAAAAAACATTTTTATAAGTGCCATTTGGTGTCGCGATACCTGAAGAAAATCTATTGCCGACGTTATAAGCGACAAACTCAGAGCCCGAAACATCTAACTTCACACTAGGATTCGCTGTCCCAATGCCCACGTTACCGTTGGCCGCAATAGTCAATAGTGAGGCACCGGTCGATGAGGTAATATTTAACGAAGCAACTCCCACAGCACCCTGAATGTTAAACATCGATGACTGCGAAGTCGTGCCAACTGATAACATACTAGCTGTCGTCGTTGCTAAAGTTGTAGTACCCGTAAAGGCATTAGTTCCTGTCGCAATATTATTGGCCCCCAATTTGAAATAAGAAGAAGAGGCTGACATCCAATAAGGATCAGTTTCGCTAACTAAGAAACCCAGAGAAGTTGTCGCGACCCAACGCGTCGAAGTACCAGTGCTGATCAATACTTGCCCATTAGTGCCGATAGAATTAGTTGAATCCATTAAGTACCCGCCGATGTCTAAGCCATTAGAGAAAGAGGCGTTGCCATTAGCATCGATAACGAAAATGTTTTGGTTAGTGGAAGTAGCAACACGCAAAAGAGTCGAGGTTGTACCAAAAATATTAAATAATGAATTTGGAGTCGTCGTACCAACACCGACAAAGCCAGATGATAATACACGAACCGCTTCCACGATTGAGCCACTTCTTCGGGTTCTAATAAAAAATGATCCACTGGCAGCATTGCCGGTTGCATCTTCGATAACATCACCGATAATGGCATAAGGAATTGCAACTCCTCCAGCCTGTTGATTGCCCAGGGCAATTGTGGCTTCAGTTCCAACGACAGCGCCTGCTTTATAAAATGATAAGGCATAAGTATTAGAACCCTGTGAAACCAATAAGGCGGAATTACTATCCAAATCAGAACCAATTGAGCCGATAGTTCCAATTGTTAATTGATTTCTAGCTGAAGAATTACCAATACCGACATTACCACTAGGCGCCACATACAACATCGATGCACCAGTTGAAGAAGCAATATTTAAGGCTGACGTGCCAGCAGCGGTTTGCAAAGTCAATAAAGAACCGGCTGAAGTCGTACCCATAGAAAGATAACCATTGCTATTAACTGTTAGTAAGGCCGTGTTTGATGAAGATGCCAGAACCAAAAGATTTCCCGTGCCAGCGGCATTAGTGACTTGTAATCGGGCATTGGGCGTGGTGGTACCAATACCAAAGTTACCATTAGCATCCTCAAAAGTTTTAGGATTCAATGCCACTGCGTTATAAAGAGTTGGTTCGGTACTTGAGATATTTGTGGTCCAACCAGTTCCCCAGCCTGTAATACTGGTGTGTCCAGCAATAACTTCATTAACTGTAAATTTTGGATAGGCCCAGGTCGTTGAAGTATTACCCAAAAGAATTAAATCAGTTGAACTGTTATTGGCTAATCTCACTTGATTAAAAGGCGGCGTGCCATAATATTTGATGCTCGAATTATACCAATTATGATCGCTGAAGTTATAGCCACCAATCAAAATTTCCCAAGCTCCACGAGAAGTATAATCATAACCACTGATTCTAATTTGTAACATGGTTTGACTACCGAATTTCGGCAAAGAAATAATACCGGTTCCGGTGATACTGGAAATGTTTTGAGTATAATCAACAACATTATAATAATGGTTGGTACTACCAGTAGTTAGGGCCATGTCACCATTAATTTCCAACTTATTAAGTGGGGTATTAGTACCAATACCAACATAGCCAGTACTACTAACAAAGAGGGCTGACGCCGCAGAGGCAGTGGTGATATTTACAATAGCATTAGTTGAACTACCTTGGACATGTAACCTGGCTGATGGTGAAGCAACACCGATACCCATATTTCCAGTAAACAAGACGTCACCATTACCCTTCCAAGTCTGAATGCCAGAGATTACTACTGAAGCACCATTATCCGTTAACTTATCAACACGTAATGAGTCGGAAATATTAATATAGCGGAAGAACTGATTGCCAGCACTGTTGCCCGCTGTTTTCCAGTTAAGCGCACTCTCGGAGCCAGAGGCATACATGTTAATATAGGCTTGCGTTCCTTCAGCTTGAATAGTAGCCCAAGCAGCGCCTTGGTAGACATGTAAATTAGCCGAGGGGGTCGAAGTACCAATGCCAACTTTGCCAGTTGGCCCCATATACAACATCGACACGCCAGTCGATGAGACGACATTAATCGAAGGAATCCCAGCGGTCGTTTGCACATTCAACATCGCCACTTGAGAAGTCGTACCGACCGACAACATACTAGCTGTCGTCGTGGCCAAAGTTGTGGTACCGGCAAAAATATTAGTTCCAGTGGCAGTATTATTTGCACCAAGATTAAAATATGATGATGAAACGGCCATCCAGTAAGGATCAGTTTCGCTAACTAAGAAACCCAGAGAAGTTGTCGCGACCCAACGCGTCGAAGTGCCAGTGCTGATCAATACTTGCCCATTAGTGCCGATAGAATTAGTTGAATCCATTAAGTACCCGCCGATGTCTAAGCCGTTAGAGAAAGAGGCGTTGCCCCTCGCGTCAATAACAAAGATATTCTGATTGGTTGAAGTGGCGACTCGAAGTAAAGTGGTAGCGTTCGATGTGCCATAAATATTTAAATTTGCGTTAGGAGTTGAAGTCCCGATGCCCACAAAAACAGCATCAGCACCAATACCACCTAAAGTTAACATATTGGATCCGCCAACTTTGGCGTTATAACCAATGGCTGTGGCATTGACAATACCAGTCGTTGAAGCGATATTGTTGTCTCGCGACGCACCAAAACCAATGAAGGTCGCGTTAGTATCGGTAACAGAATTATAATTTGAAACGTTGTTAAGTCCAACGCCAGCCAAAGAACCAAATGCAGTCATACCATTAGTCGAAGAAGTGTAATACAGAGAAAAGAATCCGCTGGCGGTATTATTAAAGCCAGTAGAATTCGAGTTTAAGGAAAACGAGCCATTAGCCGTATTTTGATAACCGCTAGTGTTTTGAAGCAAAGCATAAAAACCGTTGGCAGTATTATTACCACCAGCAGTGTTTGATCCCATAGCTAAATAGCCACTGGCAGTGTTCTGGAGTCCGGTAGAATTTACTGCCAAAGCTTGATTACCAATTGCCGTGTTAGCCCCACCGACCATAGTTAAATTACCAGCGTTACCAAAGAAATAGTTACTCAGGGTTGTCGAAGCTAAAACTAAATTAGCACCATTATATTTCAAGGTTGAACTCGCCATCATATTAACGTTACCGATAATCATTCCGATAGAGGTCGAGGCTAAGGTTGTGGTGCCCGTGAAAGTATTAGTACCAGTAGCATTATTATTTGTACCTAATTTGAAATATGAAGAGGAGGCAGCTAACCAAATTGGATCGGTTTCAGTAACCGTCAAAGCTGTTGAGGAAACCCAGAGCGTTGAAGTTCCAGTACTGATCAAAACTTGGCCATTAATGCCAATGGCGTTCGTGGAATCTTTAAAATAACCACCGACCGCCAATCCATTAGTGAGAGAAACATTACCATTAGAATCAATAACGAAAATATTTTGATTAGTAGAAGTAGCGACACGTAAGAGAGTTGAAGTGGTTCCAAAAACGTTTAATTGCGCATTGGGAGTAGAAGTGCCAATACCAATATTGCCACTCACTGCAACAAACAACATTGAGGCTCCAGTCGAGGAAACGACATTAAGTGCTGGCAATGAAGTGGTGGCCTGCACCGTCAAAGTAGCGCTGGCCGTAGTAGTGCCAACGCCCACCCCAAAACTAGATAAATCACCATTACCATTGGAAACTCCAGTGACTGATAAAATTGGATTACCAGCGAGGTTGGCGGTATAAGAAACTGGTACGCCATTACTGGTTGAAGCCGTCAGCGGCATATCGGTCCAAGTAACAACACCCGAATCAGTCGGGAAAGAAATCGCACCGATTTCCATATTATCAATTGAAGTAACACCGGACGAAGAACTGTAAGTCAAGGCACCATTACCAACAACAAAATCATTGTAAATAGTAGTGGTACTGTTCGGCATCGAGACTGAACCAATACCAACATTTCCCTGACTCAAATCGCCGGTAATCAGATTGCCGATATTCAGCGAATTTGCGGTGGTGGTGGCAGCCGTTAATATTCCATTGCCAATAATAATATTGTTATAACCATTGATTAAATTACTGCCCGCGGCATTGCCAATGGCGATGTTGTTGTAACCAACCGTTAAGCCAGCTAATGATGAGGTACCAAAAGCCAAGTTGCCGTAGCCAGAAGTAACGGCAGTTAAAGCGCTATTACCAAAAGCCAGATTACTGCTACCACTAGTAACCAGGGTTAAAGTACTGGAACCAATGCCCAGGTTATCCATCCCCGTCATGCTCAAATTGCCAGCATTACCAAAAAAGAAATTGCTCAGCGTCGTTGACGCATAAGCTAAGTTAACGCCGTTATATTTATAATAACTACCCAATGAAAGATTCGTATCGCCATAAATATCCAATTTGAAAGCTGGGGCATTAGTACCAATTCCTACATTACCACTACCGGAGACTGCCAAGAGTGAAGCGCCCGTCGAAGAAGTTATGAGCAAGGCCGGAACACCCGCACCACCCTGTACATTAAGCATGGCGGTAATGGAAGAAGTTCCGACGGATAAGCGACTGATCGAAGTAGTCGCTAAGGTGGTGGTTCCAATACCCACTAAGTTGGTAGAGGTAACATTGGTTCCGGTCAGATTAGTAAAAATTCCCGTAAACGCATTCAAGGTCGTAGCGAATAAATTCGTTGTCGTAGCATTCGTGGTCGTCGAATTCGTCGCCGTTAGATTGGTAATCGTAGCAAACGTGGCCGTTAAATTATTAAAAAACGCCGAAAAAGCGTTGAGAATTGAGGCAAAAAAGTTAGTGGAAGTGGCGCGCGTCATCGACGCATTTTGCGCGAAGAAATTGGTCGAGGTTAGATTGGTAATCGTCGCTTGCGCGTTATCAAGATCCGAGCGTAATAAAGAAGTCGAACCGACACCGCCAACCGTGCCAGCGTCGTTAGCATAAAGAGCGGCTGGAACCGCGCCAAGTTTTTTTCGTGGCGAGAGCACTACTGGGGTCGTGGTACCGATAGAAACCTCCAAATAAAGCGGCTGATTAAAAAAAGAAACTGTTGTCGGCAAGGGATTAACCTCACCCAACATGACCGAAAATAAGCCATTAGTTAACGAAACTTTATTGGCGCCAGTACGTGTTTCCGTCCAGAGAGCGGCGCCACCAGTGGAACTAGCATAAAGCTTGAATTCCATGGCATAAGCACCATCATCAGCCACGACATTGGAATGTGTTGTGAGTTTTCCTTGGTAGTTGATTTGCGGATTAAAGGCCGCTTGAGCAAAAGTTGATAAAAAACAAAAAACACCTAGTATTGTGACAAAAACAACACTAGCCGTGGCCCCGATTAGCCGGTTTCTTTTTTTGTTTTTAGTTACTTCCATTAAGAGTTCGGCAAATATTAGTAAATAATTTTTTTTGCCTAAATTTTAATAAAAAAATAATGCTTTTTTACTAAATTTCTATCTTTATTATAACACAAAACCAGCTATAAATCATAGCTGGTTTTGTGGATAACTTTTTAATTATTTTACTCGATATTTTTGCGATTTTTAAACTGAAACCTCCTTAATAATAACCATAAAATCAACAGGAATATTATCAGCCACCACCAATACTGTAGTAGCCAAACATTAAGTTTATAATATATGCCCGCATAGCACTCTAGTGGTCGTCCCCAACAAACTTGCTGTGGCATCTGCTGGATCACTTTTAAATATGATTGCAAGAGCTCTTCGGAATTAGCTTTCAGTCTACCTTGAATATCGCGAATTGGTAAATCGTGTTGATCGTAAAGAATTATATTAACCTGATAATCTCCTGGTAAGAGTCCAGCTAGGGTTGCGCTCAATCTTGTACCATTACAATCACGCGACAATAAATATTGCTGAAAAGAATTCTGACCGGTAATAACTAGTACTAAATTTTTAATTTGCGGTGGCACTTTACTGGCTGAGATCGCCACCGTTAACGGTGCTCGTGAAGAGTTTAATGTTACTAAATCCCTTAAAAATGGCAGTTTTTGACCGGAATTAATGAAATCAAAGTCATATAGACTCAAACGATATATATTTTCCAGCGCCTCAGCCGATAAAGACGGTGGCACAATTTCAATTTCAGGCTGAACAATAAATATCGGAATTGACTGAAACATAATGACGGCCGTCAACACTCCCGAAGACACGCGTGAACCATCGGTTGTAAACACTGTATAGTACGAAGTGCGATTATTAAAAGTCCGATCCCAAGCCATTAATTTCCCCTCTTGCAGCTTACCTGCACCACGGTAGATAAGTTCACCAGTAGTTAAGCTTGGATAAAAATCGAAGCTACGACGAATTATTACTTCCTGATAATTTTTGTTTGCCGGATCAGTCCAGCTCAGCTGTGCTTGATGGTCTTTGACCTGAACCGTCAAGTCATTAACATTTACTAAGGGTTGCTCTGCTGGCGGCACTGGCGCAATTTCTTCTTTCAATAAAAAAGAAATATTTTGCAAGAAAGCCTCATGATTTAAGGTGTCTTTACAAAAAATTTTAAAATAATAAGGGGTATTTACAGCCAAATTCGATAAAGTCACTGAATGTGACTGCGTAATAAACGCTTCTGTTGATAATCCCAAGGCATAATATAAATTAGTGCCCCATGACAATTGGCACGAAGCGTCATGATTAGTGGTCCAATCAATAACGGTTTCACTTTTACTCTTTTGGGAAATTTTTAAATTTTCGATCAACAAATTAGTGATCCCTCCGCCACCGCCTCCCCCACCTATTGCCGGACAGTCCGCCGCACATAAAGCGTTATTCTCAGACCAATCACAAACGCCGTTACCACAATGACAATCAATCGCACAATTTCCGAAATTCTCACCTAGACCCGAGTCACAAACTCCATTACCACAAGTCGAAGTTAAACAGTCAACTGCACAATTACCGACATTTTCCAGTCGATCAGTCTCGCAAATACCATTATTGTTACAACCGCAATCAGTTGAACAAGTGACATCATTTTCACCATAAACCGTCTCACAAATAGCATTGTTATTGCAAGAAAAAACCGTAACTTCTACTGGATACTGAACAGTGGCAGCCCCAACCGGCAGGGCTGCCAAAAAAAATAACGGTAAAAAAAATTGTAAAAGTTTGAATTTCATGATTAATTCATGAAGGCCGTAATAATTACTAAAGCCTGATAAACACCAGCAGCCTGAATGTTATCCGGACCCGACTCAGCCATAAATTCTAAAACCGTATCGGAGCCACCAGCCAAATCGTTAGCAAAAGTTGTATAACTTAAATTGGTATTAGTTGTTTTTAAGGGCGCCCAGCAAGTTTCTGGTGTTGCCGCGTCAGTAGCTTGGTTACAAGCCGAGCCATTATCTCGAAAGAACGGCACAATATCTGGTCCATCAGCCGTAAAACCAAACGCCGATTGCGACATCGGAATATTCCAATAGTAATCAGGCGAGGTCGAAGTCGCGGTTGTATAGTTAGCAAAAAAACTACTGGTAGAAGTCGATTGCAAAGCAGGCGACGTGCTAGCTCGCGCCATTAAAGTGTAACCACCCGGACTATTAGTTAGAACGTGCACTGCTGAATACTCCGAAGCAGTACCACCGGAAACACCATAAATAACCGGCAATAAGAAGATTTTCTCCGGCACGCTTAAAGATAAGTAACGCTCACCGCCGTTTTGCTGATAACCAGCATGCAAGTCATAAGCGGTGTTAGAAGAATATCCGGTACCAACATCACCCAAAGTATCTTCAAGATTATTATCGCCATTAGCCGCTAAACCACCGCCGAAATTTACAGAATCCGACTGCAAATAATAGGTGCCATTTGACATTACATAAGCCAAAATAGGCGTTGCCAAGGAAACGCCTATTAAGGTTACTAAAATATAAATTGTGAGCGATAATTTTGAACTAGTTGGTTCTCGGTTCGCGTCCGAATTAACGCTTCTTTTTCGGTTTAAGCTGAACATTATCCTTTAGCCACTTAATAATTAATCTAATAATTAACACTAATAAAGCTAAGGCGATTAAGACTCCGATCACTAACTTCCAAGAGATGATCAAGAAGCCGACGGACTTTTCCGAAAATTGATTATTAAAACCGTAATTTAATTTAAGGGTAGCGGTATAGTAGCCTAAGCGAAAGCCATTACCAGTCCATTTGACCTGATTGGTACGTAACGCATCAGGTAAGGTATAAAATGGCAGAACTTCAACTGAATCAATAACTGAACCATAAAGATTCTTAATAGTAATACTACCATAAGGATTAGCATAGACACTGCCGGTATTTTCATAAGAAAAACCAAAGTTGACTGGGGTTTGATCGTAGTAGAATTTATCAGCACTAAAGTTCAATAAATTACCAGATTCCTTAACATCACCCTTAATTCTGACAAAAAACAACACAGCAATACGCGAAACAACCTTCACATTACCAGTCGCCTCTTCCGCGTTATAACCTGGAGAGTTAGGATCTTCTTTGGTAGTAACGATAATCGAGCCATATAAGCCACCCGGAACCGCATCTTTAGGAATAGTGACACGAACCGGAACAGTAATACGGTCACCTGGTTGTAAAGTAAAAGTAGTAGCTTCAGGAATTAAGTAATCTCTTAAGGAATATGGACCTTTAAGAGCACCCAATAGCTCTAAATTGACACCATTTTCACGCGAACCCTTAAAATCCTCTAGATCCAATTGAAAGGTTTTAGGCGTTGCAAAACGATTGACAACCGTTATGTTCTTGATGATTGTCTGTCCAGGGGAGGCTAGTAACTCTACCTTTCCCGGGCCGACAACATAATCATTAGATATAACCATGTTGGGGTTCTTTTCGATGGAGGTTGCTGCTTGAGCACTACTAGCAGTAACTAAAAGTAAACCCAGAGCGATAGCCGCCACTGGCAAATATCTATTAATTAATGAAACTACTTTGTTCATAAAATTTTAATTTAATAAATGAGCGATTAAATATATAAAAATTAATTCATGTAGGCGGTAACCGTGGTCCAACTGCGGTATAACCCAGAAGGTTGTGATGCACCCGCTAAGACTTGTGCCTGATAATTCATGACGATTGATTCACCGGCAATAGCAGTTGGTACGGACGCGGACGCAATCGTTATCGGTGATGTACCATTAAAACCAGTATATTTAGCACCAGAAAAATTTGAAGAGGCGTAATTTCCAGTCACATTGAAGCCGAATTTACTAGAAGAGGCAACAGTCGGTGCCGACCAGGTCGCAAAAGCAACGGCGGCATCAGGAAAATTAATAGTGGTCGAGACTACACCAACAAGAGCCGGTGAAGTCGAAGCTTTAGCCGTCATCGTCCAACCGTCATAGTTATTCGTCTTAACAACACAACCTCGAGAAGCGGTGGCCGTACCACCAGTCATACCAGCGATATTAGTTAACATAGTCGAAGTTGCAACGTCACAAGACAAGGTCAACTCAGAAGTAACGGTTAACTCAACCGGGTACGTTAGACCGACAGAGCCGGCGCTAGACGTAACAGTCGTCGTAACCGTAGAAGAGGCCGCAGCAACAGTAATACTTTCAAGCAAAATGAAAGCATTAGTGATGGCAAAAACTAACAACAAAACAGCTGATAGATTTTTGATTTGGGTTTTTGCTTTAAGCATACTTTTAAATTAAATTGATGTTGGTAGCGATTATATTTTAAAATTGTGACTAAATTAACAATTAAATACTAATTCATATAAGCGGTGATCGTGGTCCAGTTACGATATAATCCAGAAGGCTGCGATGAGCCGGAGGCGACTTGTGCCTGATAGTTCATAACCACCGATTCACCATTAACTGAAGTTGGGACGGTTGAAGTAGCGATAGTTATTGGCGATACACCATTAAACCCTAGGTAGTTAGTGCCATTACTAAATGAACTAACCGCTCTGGCTCCACTAACAGAAAAACCAAATAAACCGCCTGTACCTGGGGCTCCCCAGGCTGTTGGAGTACTAGTACCATCATCGGCAAAATTTATTGTAGTCGAGGCGACATTTACTAAGGCTGGGGTAGTTGAAGCTTTGGTAGTCATGGTCCAGCCAGCATAATTATTGGTTTTCACAATACAACCACGAGCGGCGGTAGCTGTACCACCAGAGATACCAGCGATATTACTCAACATAGTGGTGGTAGCCACATCACAAGTCAAAGATAACTCCGATGTAACAGCCAACTCCACTGGGTAAGTTAAACCAACTGAACCGGCGCTGGAAGTAACGGTGGTCGTAACAGTTGATGAGGCCGCGCTCACTACAGTTCCCTCAATTAAAAGAAATAAATTACCAAGCAACATTACTGCCAGCAGAAAGAACGACAAGGATTTAAAAATTTTACTAGTTTTAGACATAAATGCTAGCAATTTAAGGCAGCTGATACTCGAATTGAGTAACTAATTTACTTAATATATTATATCATAATTAAATAGTTGTTACTAGAATAATTGTGGATAACTTTTAAACTACAATTTGTATTACCCTGGACCCAAAAATTCGCCCCGGAAAAGAAATCAAAATTTACCACCTAAACACGTAATCGCTTTCCACCAATCAACTAATTAAATTACAACATAAATAACTAAAATAATCAACAAAAATCGCTCCAGCACCACTCTAAATCGCCCAAGCGACAAAAATAACTACCGGTAATAATAACCATAATAAACTCAAAACAATTTTAATCCGATCTTTTTTGGGTCGGTACGCTTCGATGGTCAATAATGACATAAATAATTTAACTCTTAATTTAGATAATAATTTACTCGTTAGGAGTAGCTACGGCTGGCTCAGGAGTGACGACCCCTTCGAGCGACTGGGCGATCGTCGTCGGTATTTCCAGCTCAGCTGGAGGATTAGTAGCGGTTACGGCCGGCAATTCAAAATTAGTACTACTAGAGGTTGAGCTAACAGTCGCAGTTGGTTCCGTTAAAATTGGGTTGGCAATCGCGTCAATTACAGGATTTGACGGTGTTAAGTTGCCCTCAACCTCAATCGAACCGACAGCAATCCAATCAAAATAGACGTCGGTAGACAAAGATCTTTCTAAGACAATCGAGAAAGACTCCTTCGATTTATTAATAATATTATAATTAATGAAGGTCGGAGTGCCCGAAGCCGAAATATTAGCTACGATTCTTGGGGTTGAAATATAAGGCTGACTAAAGACCACTTGGGCCGTCGTCGTTCCGGCTTTAATAATGATTTCACCGGCCGAATCTTGACTTACGTAAATTTTATCCTTAAAATTAACTTCCTTTTCAAAAGTAACCTTTGACTTAAAGCCGGCGGCACCAATAACTGTCATCTCACCATAGAAGGTAGCTGCGGAAGTCACGCGTAAAGTGTTAAATCGTGGATTCGCTTCAGTAACCTCTAAACCATCAATGCCCGTGCTAGCACTATTTAAAACTAACTTTTTCGACAGTTCAGTTACCTGCTGTTGTAAAGCTTTAATGCCAATTAAAGCGACTCCGGCCGGATCGATTGTCGAAATAGCTGTATCTGTACCACCCAAACCAAAGGCGGCATAAAAATCTTGGGCCACTGGCCCTAAATGTTTGATGCCAGATGATTCCACCTTATAATTCCACAATTGCACCGGCAAATTAACAATTTTATTCAAAATGTCATTAGCATCAACATCGGTAAAATTCTCTTTCAAATTACGATCAGAGGAGTTAGTCCAAACCCCGCCAGCCGTCAAACTAGCACCAGAATTTGCAAAAATCACCGCTGATGACGAAGCAGTGGTCGTACCCAGCAATAAAGTTCCAAATAGGGTCGTCGTTGCTAAAGTTGACGTTTGGCTAACCCGTAAAGTATAGGCGATGGTCGTTGAGGCATTAATGCGTAAGTTCTGTGAGGCGGGAGTGGCATTAAATGTTCCATATAACAAAGCCCCAGCCTTATCACCCGCCGTTGAACCGCGATCCTGATTATCGACATAGAAGGAGTCTGAACCGAGCTCATATTCACCGGCTGAAAAGCCGACGGCCACATTATTCGATCCAGCCGAACTATTCAACAAGGCATTAACACCGATAACAGTATTATTTGCACCGGTAGCGTTATTATGCAAAGAATAATGGCCGACAGCAGTATTAAAATCGCCACTACTGCGATGATACATCGAATTGGAGCCGACTGCGACGTTACCGCTTGCTCCGACATTAGTATAGAGTGCCTGCTTGCCCAAACCAACGTTTTCGATACCGGTAGAATTAGAATATAATGTTTGATAACCAAAAGCGGTATTGTCGCTAGCTACATTAGTATAAAGAGATTGATAACCTACTGAAACATTGCGATGACCACTGGAATTAGAAAAGAGTGAAAACTGACCTAAGGCTGTATTATAAGTACCACCGGCGTTAGTATACATTGACTGATCACCAATTGCGGTATTATAAGAACCATCATTGTTAAATAAGGACTTGAAACCTAGAGCCGTATTTTGAAGGCCGGATTGCGCCTTAAGTAATGCCTGATAACCAACTCCAGTATTTTCACTAGCATTCGTCGTACTAGCTAAGGCTTGAAAACCGACACCAGTATTATAGGTGCCAGTCATAGTTAAATTTCCCGCACCACCAAAAAAATAATTACCAGCGGTTGAGGTACCATAAGCCAAATTTATCCCATTTAATTTATAAACTCCCCCGTCTAAAATCTGAATATTACCGGCCACAGTCAGCTTATCGGTTACTGTTGAAGTGCCAACTGCAATGCTACCGAGAGCATAATAAATATTGCTACCAGAAGTAATCCATTGTGAACTCGCACCGCCAAGACAATTGATACCATCGATAGAGAAGCAGCTGGCGGTAGTAGTTCCCGTAACATTAACGTTACCCACAACCGACAACCTTTGGGCTGGCGTCGAAGTTCCGATTCCGAGATTACCTGCATTATTTATAACGAAAATATTTTGATTAGTCGAAGTTGCTACTCGTAATAAGTTGTTAGTTGCTGAAGCGCCAAAAATATTAAGATAACTATTAGGGGTTGAGGTGCCAACTCCGACAAACACGGCATTAGTGCTGGTGCCACCCAAAACTAACATATTAGATCCACCGACCTTGGCGTTATAACCAAGAGCGGTTGCATTTACAACTGGCGTAGAAGTGGCAATATTAGAATCGCGAGAAGCATAAGCACCAATGTAAGTAGAGCTAGCATCCGCAATTGAATAATAGCCACCTAGATAATAAGCATCGGAACCAACCCCCGCCAGATAACCATTGGCCGTATTATAGGAACCAGTTTCATTATAAGCTAAGGCATAAAATCCCTGGATCGTGTTATATGACCCCGAAGTATTAGCAAACATGGCGTTATCACCAACTGCCGTATTGTTATTGCCAGATATATTCTTTGACATAGCAGAATGACCAAAAGCAGAATTGGCACTGCCACTAGTAACTTGCCAGAGGGCATTGGCACCGAAACCAACGTTTTGACTACCACTCATTGTAGAATTACCAGCATTACCAAAAAAATAATTGGCCTTACTTGTGCTAGCGAATGCAAAATTTAGGCCATCATACTTATAATAATTGCCAGCCGTTATATTAATACTACCATCAATGCTTAATTTATCTGACGGCGTCGAAGAGCCAATCCCAACATTGCCGACATTATAATAGATACTACTGCCATTATTGAGCCATGGGGATCCACCTGGACCACCAGCGATACAATTAATACCATCAACAGTAAAACAAGCCGCCGTAGTAGTACCAGAGATATAAGCATTTCCAGTTACTGATAACTTTTGACTCGGTGTCGTTGAACCGATACCGATATTGCCAGAAAGTAAATCGCCATAAAGCGCATTGCCAATATTTAGATAGTTGTTGGAATTACTCCCCAGCGCCTGCGTGCTACTGCCGATTAAAATATTATTCGAACCAGTATCCAAATAATAACCAGCTAAATCACCAAGCAAAACATTGCCCGCTCCGGAAGTCAAATGGAAGCCAGCATTGAAACCCAACAAACTATTATAACTTCCATTAGATAAATTCAAACCAGATTGGTATCCGATAATCGTATTAAAGTTATTGACGGAGGTCGAGGTCCCATAACCAGCTTGGAAACCAATCACAACATTGCCAGTTGAAGAAGCTGTCCAATACATTGCACCATAGCCCATGGCAGTATTGTTAACGCCGGTACCATTCGAATAAAGAGCTAGACCGCCAACTGCGGTATTTTCACTACCACTAATGTTATTTTGAAGAGCACCAGCGCCAATTGCTGTATTAAGGTAGCCATTTTCATTATTGAAAAGTGAACGCTGACCAACACCAGTATTGCTATTTCCGGTCGAAGAAGAGTTACCAGAATTACCGAAATAATAATTAAATAAGGTTGTTGATGCTTGAGCAATTATCCTTCCATCTAACCAATAAGCATTGCCCGGGCTAACTCGAATACTACCATTAACGTCAAGGGCAACCGTCGGATTATTAGTGCCAATACCGACATTACCCTGATTATTAACCACTAAGATATTTTGATTAGTTAAGGTAGCAATATGCAATAAAGTTGTAGCCGATGAAGAACCGAAGACCGTTAAATTAGCGTCCGGAGTCGTGGTACCAATACCAACCTTGCCATCTTTGATGGCCATCGCTATAACTGGCGCAATAGCTACCTTATTTACAAATAAAATAGTGTCATCGTTCGTAGTGCCTAAAAATAAACTATGACCTGCCTGCGCTTGCAAGCCGAAGGAACCGGTGGGAATACCGTTATAGAAATTGTAATTGGAGGAAACCGAAAACAATGATCCAGCTTGGCCAGCATCATTAAATAATCTAACTTCGGCCGTGGCGGAAGTTCCCGAATTACTGTTCTCAACAATCATGCCGCCAGCATTGCTATCTCGATTATATTTAACATGCAAATCATAAGTTGGACTATTAGTGCCGATGCCAATATTGCCATTATTAGAGACATGAAGTAATGAAGCTCCAGTAGAAGAAGTAATACTCAATAAAGGTAAAGTACTGGCCGATGACGTTCCCTGAATTGCCAATAAAGCTATCGCTGTAGAAGTGCCGATCTGTAAATGACCAGAACTATCGATAGTAGATAAAATGGAGCCAGTATAATTTTGCCATTCTTGCAAATTAGCGGTTTGGGTTGATGCTCCCTGAATAATTAAACCTTTTTCCGTATTAAATGTTGGTGCGAGATGTAATTTAGCTAATGGGTTTGGAGGTGGAATTGTACTATTACCTAATGCCAATTCTTGAATCACCAATTCCCCACCCTCAGAAGCACTAACATTAATTCGGTAGTATCGATAGTGGACAGTGGATACCAAATTATAATTTCTAACCTCAAGTAGTGTCCAGGCTGGAGCATTTGTTTGAGTATCTAGTACCGTCCAACTGGAATCATCATTCGAACCTTCAAAGGTCCAAGTTTTAGGCGCCGAACTAACACCCAAATAGGAGCCGGGGCCAGTCACCTGATAGCCATTAACATACGTCTGACTGCCAAAATTAAGCTTCACCCACCCATCATTTGTTGCTGATATCCAGCCTAAAGTATCAGTTCGACCATCAAAGGCCATCCAGGCACCTTGGCCGCCATAAACGCTCGATGCCGATGTATCATAAGGCGCCGGCACCGTATTAGACGTCATTGTTGGTGAAACCTGAGTAAAAATAAATTCCTGCGGAATCGGACCGACCGCCAAACGCTTATTGGTGTCATCCCAATAAAAATTCGCGTTATTTTGGGTTATTGTTTCTCCGGCACCAGCAAATAACACCGATCCCTTAACTATCCCAGCCAAATTAACGCCGCCACTAGCCAAACAATTAATACCATCTACCGTAAAGCAGGCAGCGGTGGTCGTGCCCGTAATATAGGCATTACCATTAACTGTTAATTTTTCGTTTGGATTTTCAGTACCGATACCAACATTACCTTTATTATTACTACCAATAAAATTAAAACTGCCATAATCATTGATGAAATTAAAATTACCAGTATTGTAGTTAAAGGCAACGGCGGTTGTTGTAGTTAAAGCATTATTACCTAAAACAAAGCCAACCGATGACGGCAAACTTAGCACATCAAACAAAGAATAATCACTGGATGGCGTCAAAATTAAGCCATCTTTAAAAGACAATGCCGAGGCGCTATTGCCACTCAAATCAATCGTACCCTTAGCACTAATAACTCCCGCTCCACCATCAATCGAATCACTATACAACTTCCAAGAAATTAGTGGGTCTGCCTTATCATCAACATAGATTAGCGGTTCAGAGTTAAGACCAGAAACTGTTAATTGAGCCTTAGGAGTTGTGGTGCCAATACCAACGTTGCCAGTAGCAAAATAAATGTCACTACCACTAGTCAGCCACGGCGAGCTCCCTAGACCACCCGTAATACAATTAACACCGTCTACCGTAAAACAAGCAGCCGTAGTGGTGCCAGAGATATAAGCGTCGCCACTAACCGTTAACTTCCGTGACGGTGTCGAAGTCCCGATACCGACATTGCCCAAATTACTAACTACTAAAATCTTCTGGTTTGTCGAAGTTGCGACTCGCAACAAATAATTACTGGCCGAATCACCATAAATATTTAAATAGGCATTAGGTGTCGAAGTCCCGATACCCACCAAAACAGCATTAGAGCTAGTTCCACCCAGGACCAGCATATTCGAACCACCAACTTTAGCATTATAACCAATCGCAGTAGCGTTATTTAAATTTGAATATAAAACATCCGCCTGTCCACCAATCATTGTATTATAATTACCGGTAATACTGGACCTTAAAGAACTATCACCAATAGCGGTGTTATAAGTTCCTGAAGTACTGCTACCTAAGGCATAACGGCCGACGACAGCATTATAGCCACCATTAAGATTAGAAATCATGGCATAGTTTCCAACAGCAGTATTTAGCGAACCAGAAATGTTAACACGTAGAGAATTATAACCGACAGCTAAATTATTGGTGCCGTCCTGATTATCGCCTAAAGCATAACTGCCGATTGCCGTATTCAAAAAACCAGTGGTATTATTAAGTAATGAATTAAAGCCAATCGCAATACTAGCATCGAAGCCATCCGCGGGTGAGGAAATAAATTTAGTGCCATGCAAATAAAAGCCCTGCGTCGACGAACCAGCATTAACATAGCCCGAACTAGAAACATTACCCTGCACTGTTAATCCACCGGTCAGTTTAGTATTTCCAACCACTTTAAGGCGCATTAATGGGTCAAAATCATCAGAAGTAGTTGCCGCCGCGCCGATAATAATCGAAAAATTGCCGGCCAAATCAGGATAACCAATTAAATTATTGGTCGAAGTCGCCCAAAATGAGCCAGCAGCACTGCCGCCAGAAACGGGCCAGGTCATGCGATAAACACCGCCTAAAGTAATCCCCTTTCCACTCAATACCGTTAAATCATTATCAAAGTGATAAGATAAAGCATTAGAGAAACTGAGTCCAGTCGTTGAGGTATCATAAGTAATGACGGCCGAACCACTAAAATTTTGGTCACCAAACTGCAGTGATGGATTAAAATCAACACCCCTTAACGCTAGACCATTTCTAATACTTACAACATTAATGCCGACATTGGTCGATCCCGATAATTCCAATCCGGTAACTAGTCCGCCACCCAAGGAAAATGGTGCAACTCTTAAAGTGTCGGTTCCCGTTCCAAAAGTTGTCGTACTCAGAAAATTACTCGAACCATTAACGACTAAATTCGCAAAGGTATTAGTCGCAGTATATGTATTGGCACGCGTTAAAACCGCTAAAGAGCTCGTTGCCAAACCATCCAACTTCTGAGCATTAAAAGCGTTAGGGACCGAGCCCAAAATCTTACGTGGTAACAATGTTTCAAAAGCAGGTGTACTAGTACCACCAATATTAACTTCCAAATATAAAACCTGATTAAAGTTTACCTGGTCAAGAGTTGAACTGACCGCACCAATCATGGCCGAGAATAAGCCATTACTAACCGCGATTTTATTGGCACCAATATGCGCTTCATCAAAAACTGGCACCGAACAAGCACTATCGGCGCAAAGCCGAAAATGCATATTATAACTGCCGTCAGCGACTGGATTACCGACACTATCCAGTAGCTTACCCTGGTAGTTAATTTGGTTGTTGGCAGCCGCAGTAGCCAGGTTTAAATAAACAAAAAATCCCGCTAAAACCATAGCGAAAACAGCAAACCATTTGATTGTATTTTTGAACCTTTCCATTGAGAGACATTTTAGCCATTGAGGCTAGTGTACATGAATTAATTATAACACAAAAACAATTAATTATCCAAATAAGATGTGGAAAATTAATTAATTAAAAAAACACGCTCACCTTTTCGAGTGAACGTGTTTTTTATATTAGAGTTTCAGCAAATAATTTTAGACGAGATCGGAGATAAATCCAGTACCGGCAGGAATCTTACGGCCGATAATAATGTTTTCTTTCAGACCAGATAAATCATCAGTCTTACCGGTAATAGCAGCGTTAATCAAGACCTTCGCGGTTTCTTGGAAAGACGCCGCAGCTAACCAGGAACGTGTCGCTAAGGA
>CAISTG010000003.1 GCA_903888345.1 Candidatus Buchananbacteria bacterium
ATTATTTTAATATTAAAAATTTAAAGCAAGTTTTTAATAATAATATTCATAAGAGTAACTTTACTAAAAAGAATATATTAGCTGCGGTGGGCGTGGTTTTTGCGGCTCTGTTTACTGAGTTATTGCGCGGTGGGTTTGCAAAAAATTGGATCGGTGAAACTGTTGTTTTTTTAGTTATTTGTATATTTTATTATTTTGTAGTAATCAATTTTGATGCTACCATACTGAATAATAATATAATTAAATTTAAAATTGATTAATACAATTATGTCAAAGAAGAAAAAAGTTATTATTGCTGTAGTTATTATTGCTGTAATAATTATTATTTTTAATGTTGGGTTATTGGCTTGGGGACAAATTTCTTATGGCCTCGAGAAGAGTGCTATAAATAGCACAATAGAAAGTTTTATTACTGATATCAGTGGCGGGCAATATGACACAGCTTACAATTTGGTGGCAGATAATACTAGGGCCAGTCTATCAAGCCAATCTTTCGCGGCTATGTATAAAACTGTAGAAATGCCAAAAAATAGCTCAGTTACGAGCTTAAGCTTAATTTCATGGAATTATGATGCTGGAAAGTTATTAATGGGGACTAAGTCCATGAACATTGAGAGCGGCAAGGCCTATTTTAAAGATGGACAATATAAAGTCTTTGGTGCTGGTTTATATAAGATTGAAAATGTTTGGAAAATTGAAAGTTTTGGATTTTATAAAGAAAACCAATCAACTCAATAACATTATTTGTTGAAAGTAGTTGCTATATTTAATTGATTCCGCCGCCTCCTTAATGGCCCGATAAATCGCAATAAGTTCGGAATAACAGAATTGCGCCCCAAAAATATCAAAGAGTGGCATTTCGCCACTCTTTTTGTTATACTTAAGTTAGTTATTGACTGAAATATTGGTCATTGTTTCTAAATTTTTTGCGTTTTTTTGATAAAAATATGCGACATCTTAAAACAATCTTAATGCTTTCGGCACTGATGGTGACCGCTTTTTTGGCATGGCCGCAAGTGATTTTTGCTGTTCAGGCAGATTCAGCTCCTACTAACGGTCTCATTGGTTATTGGAGTTTTGATGAGGGTACTGGAAATTACGCCTATGATTATTCGGGAAATAAAAATACAGGTGTTTTGGCTGGGTCTCCTAAGCCTGTTTGGCTTAATGGGGTTTTTGGTAAGGCCTTGTCTTTTAATGGGTCAACTTCATATATTAACGCTGGTAATAAAGCCTCACTGCAAGCTTTTAGCGATATTACAATTTCCAGCTGGGTTAAATTTAATGGTATTGACTATGTAAGTTCTACTGGAAAGTTAGTTACGGTTTTGATTAAGGGAAATCCAGATAGTCTGGCCTCATCAACTGGTTTTTGGCTGTCTTATGATAATCGAAGTAATGGACGTGGGTTTGGCTATACTTGTTTTGGCAATACTGCCGGCGGCTATGCGGGTGGTGGTAATAATTTTGCCGGCTATACTTACACATTTTCAAATAACGTTTGGTATTATATTACTGTCACTGTCGCTTCGTCGCAAGCTAAGCTATACGTTAACGGTGTTCAATTGGGCGCGACAAAAACATTTTCTAACTTGGCCTTATCTAATGTCTCGGGTTCGATAAATATAGGGGGTTTTTCGTATTTTAATGGCGGGCTCGACGAGATAAGGCTTTATAATCGTGCACTCTCAGCCACTGAAATTGCCAGTCTCTATAAGGTTGGTGCGGCTAAGGTAAATAGTCAACCGACGCTTAAATTAACTGGACTTGACGCTGGCTTAATTGGTTATTGGACAATGGATAATCAGGATATTAATTGGACGACAAACGCAGTCGCCGATAAATCTGGAAACAATAATATTGGCACTTTAGCTGCTTTTACAAGTGCGGCCTCTGTTGCCGGCAAATCTGGACAAACACTTAAGTTTGACGGTAGCAGTAATTATATCATCAATAATCAAACGATAAATATCGCTAAGTCCACCGTCTCGGCATGGGTTTATCTGCCAGGTTATCCGACTAGCGGCAGTTTGGCGCTCGTTACTGGTTTTGCTCAAGGCAATAATTCTGACACCCACGATAAAGATTTATTTATTGATAGTAATGGCAAAGCTTATTATTATACTTACACCGGCCAATTGAAATGTACCACTGAACCCGCTCTAGCCATCCCCAAAAATTCTTGGCACTTACTAACCGGCACCAATGATGGCGTCAATAATTATCTTTATATCGATGGTGTTTCGGTCGGTTCGGTCGCTGCAGGAAATTCTTATACCGGATACGGTTCAGCTGATATTTTGATCGGTGGAAAAGTTAATTATTCTGGTTCAATCGGGTGTGGAAGCGGCAATACCACGCGTTCGTATTTGCCTTCAAATACCAAGATTGATGATGTCCGCGTTTATAATCGTGCTTTGACAGGAACCGAAGTCAAACAATTGTACAATCAGAGTGCTGGCACAAAAATTGAGGCTAATCCGGTTATCAAGCCACTGACTCTTGATTCCGGTTTGGTTGGTTATTGGACAATGAATAATCAGGATATTAATTGGGCGACTAAAAAAATTACGGATAAATCGGGTAGTGGAAATACTGGCACCTTAATTACCATGACGGCAACATCGTCGCCAGTTGCGGGCAAGATTGGCCAGGCACTTAAGCTTAATGGTCTCAATAGTACGTTATTTGTGGGCAGTACTTCCAGCTTGAGGTATACTGGCGGCGATATGACCATAGCTACCTGGTTTTTTATTGATAAGAACGAGACTACGACGGGCGATCTCATTAGTAAGCCCTGGAATGGATGTGGAGAATATAATTATCGAATTGTAAAGGGTGCTGGTCGCACATTTTCCATAGCTTTGACTGGCGCTACGGGGTATGGTTCTTCTGGTAGCATCCATGCTATTACGTCAAATAAGTGGCATCATCTTGTATTGCGCTTAACCTCGGCAAAAAAAGTTCAGGTCTATATCGATAATTTTTTGGAAATCGATAGCACCCACGGGATTACCAATTGGGTCGCCCCTTCTTGTGGCGATGGAAATGTTCCTTTGGATCTGGGGAGTTTGTATCCTTACGGAGAAGGTTGGGTAGGTAATACTGGTTATTCATTTGGTGGAGCGATTGATGATACGCGCATTTATAATCGTGCTTTGAGTGATGCTGAAATAAAACAGTTGTATAATCAGGGTAAGTAGTTAGATATACTTATGGAAATATAGCTAAGTTCTTCCTCGTCTTATTAATTTTTATTGGTTAATTTTGTGTTATAATAGTTGTAGTTATATTAATAATTATATTTACATGGAAGCTCAACAAAGTCAGTATCTGACAACAAGATTTAAAAATCTTGTCTTTTTTGCTTTTCTGATATTGGGCTTGATCTATATCTCATCACCGAAGCAAGTCTCGGCCGCCTTTGCTGGTGGAAGCGGTACTTCCACTAGTCCTTATCAGATTACTACTTGTGTGCAATTGCAAGAGGCTGGTTCTTTTGTAACTTCAAGTTACGTATTACTTAATGACATTGATTGCTCGGATACGATTAATTGGAATGGTGGTGCTGGTTTTATGCCGATTGGCACTTCTTCTGCCAATAGGTATGCTGGAAATTTCAATGGTAATGGGCATCAAGTCACTGGCCTTTTTATTAATCGTCCCGCCACCAATGGTATCGGACTCTTTGGCTATACTGCTACGACGGCGAATATTTACCGAGTGGGTGTAGCTGGTGCAACTTTTACTGGTGCGGCCAGTGTTGGCGGTTTGGTTGGGTCGAATACCGGTACGACGACCGAGAGTTACGCTATCGCTGATATTACTACTACGGTCAATAATGCCGGGGGCTCGGCCGCTGGTCTGATGGGTGATAGTACTGGCAATGTCTCCAATTGTTATGCGCGGGGCACCGTTAATGGCGGTCCCAATTCTTTCTTATCTGGTCTGATTTCTTATAGTGTAGCTCCATCCATAATTACGAACTGCTTTTCTGCGTCAGTTGTTAACAGAGTTAACGGCAACGGATCGATAGCTAGTTCCAACGGCGTAACCAATAACGTTTTTTGGGATATGAACGTATCAGGACAGGTAAGCTCTGCCGGCGGTGCCGTGGGAACAACAACAACTGCCATGAATACTGCGGCAACTTTTTCTAGCTGGGGCTTAAGCACGAGCACTATCTGGGCCTTAAACTCTAATTATAACAATGGTTATCCTTATTTATTGAATAATAATTCTGGCCCCGATGTTGTTCGACAAATTGCCACCGTTGCTGACTTGCAAAATATGTCTCAGCATCCTGGCGATCGTTATCTTCAGACCGCCAACATCGATGCTAGTACTACTGTTGCGTGGAATGGAGGTCAAGGATTTATACCAATTGGTATTTTTTATGGCAAGTATGATGGTAATAATTTTATGATTACTAATCTTACTAGTAATAGCTCTACTCGTGATTATGTCGGTGTTTTCGGGCAGAATCGTGGCACCATTACCAATTTCAGGATTGCTGACAGTAGCTTTACAGGTCAAAATTACGTTGGCGCTGTGGCTGGTTATAATTTGGGAACTATTTCACAAAGCCGCAGTTTTCGGCTAAAAGATTCATCCAACCAGGTGATCGGATCCTCTTATGCGGGCGGTTTTGTCGGTCAGAATAATGCTAATTCTAGTATTATTCAAAGTTTTGCAATTGCTAACGTTTCCACGACTTTTAATAACTCCGCGGCAGCCGTTGCGGGCTTTGTTGGTGTTAACTTTGGTGTTATTTCTGATTGTTATAGTCGGGGCGTAGTCAGCGGCGGTGCTAATGCCGGAATCTCCAGTTTTGTCGCTAATAATAATTCACCCGCCGTAATCACTAATAGTTTTTCCAGCTCCATTGTTTCCAATACGGCTGGCACGGGCTTCATCTTTAGTTCCAGTGCCGTTAATCCGGCAAATTCGTTTTTTGATCTCAATGTAGTCGGTAAAAATTCTTCTTGGGGCGTGGGGACAACTACCGTAGCTTTAAATAACGCTGCCACCTTTTCCGCTTGGAATTTGAGCACTATTTGGAATATCGATCCGAATCGTAATAACGGTTATCCCTATTTAAGGAATAATGATCCTGGTGCTGATCGGGTAATTGAAATAGCGACAGCGGCTGATTTACAAAATATTGCGCTCAATCCCGGCTTGAATTTTCTTCAGACGGCTGATATCGACGCCTCTACTACAGCCACTTGGAATGCCGGTGCTGGCTTTAAGCCGATTGCTCTTTTTTATGGCAAGTATGAGGGTAATGGCTTTGTTATCTCCAACTTAACTATTAATCGTCCAGCCGAAGATTATGTTGGCATTTTTGGTGAGAATCGCGGTACACTTAATAATTTCAAGATTTATAATAGCCGTATTACCGGTAGTACTTACACAGGTGGTGTGGTTGGGTATAATAGGGGCACTTTGTATCGCACCAAGATTTATCGTGATAATATTTTGTATAGTTATGTGACTGGGTATGCTTATGTAGGGGGTTTGGTTGGTTATAACACAACTGGCGCTGTTCTGTCTCAAAGTTATGCCATTGCCAATGTTTCAACCACTCTTAATACGGGCGGTGCTTTTACTGGCGGATTAGCCGGTTATAATTCCGGTTTTGTGTTTAATTGCTATGCGCGCGGTACGGTCACTGGTGGAAATGGTGCGAATATTGCCGGTTTTATTTCTAGTAATATTGCACCAGCGGTCGTTAATAATAGTTTTGCTGCTAATGTGATAAATGGTAATAGTGGTACGGCTTTTATAAATTCGGCCAGTGCTTTTCCGGTGAATTCTTTTTATGATAGCAGTATTTCTGGCAAGAGTGATTCCTGGGCCACTGGAACATCGACGGCGAAGATGAAGACTCAAGCAACCTTTACGAACGTTGGGTGGGATTTTGCCAGTGGTAATGTTTGGCACATGGATCCGTTAGGACTCAAAGATGACGGTTATCCCTATTTAAATCCGCCAATTCTGCCAGCTATCGAAGTTTGGACAGTAACCGACTTACAAAATATTTCAGTCAGTCCAGATAGTAGTTATATCCAAAAAGCGAATATCGATGCCACAGCTTCCGCTAGTTGGAATAGTGGAGCAGGCTTTGTACCAATTGTAAATTTTACTGGCAATTATGATGGTAATGGTTTTTACATTAATAATCTTACCATTAATCGTCCAACCGAAGATTATGTTGGTGTCTTTGCTCAAAACCGGGGCACGATTAATAATTTTAAAATATCTGATAGTAGTTTTACGGGTAAGATTAATGTTGGCAGTATTGCCGGCTTTAATCAGGGAACTATTTATCGCAGCCAAAGTTATCGCCTAAATAATTCCTCCAATCAAGTTACTGGTTTATATAATGTTGGTGGTTTAGTGGGTTATAATAATACAGTTGGCGTGATATCACAAAGTTACGCTATTTCTAATGTTAACACTACTTTAAATAGTAATGGTGCGTATACTGGTGGTTTGGCTGGCTATAATGCTGGCACAGTTGCTAACTGTTATGCTCGCGGTTCGGTTACTGGCGGATCTAGCTCTGCTATAGCCGGCTTAATTGGAGCAAATATTTCACCGGCTAGCGTTAGTAATAGTTTTGCTGCCTCAATTATTAATGGTGCTAGTGGTGCCGGTCTAATTGATACTCAAAGTGCTTTGCCAATTAACTCATTTTGGGATTTGACTGTGTCGACGAAGCCTGGTTCATCGGGGGGAACGGGAGTGTCCACGGCCAGCATGCAAACGCAGTCCACTTTTACTGGCGTGGGTTGGGATTTTTCTACTATTTGGGGGATGCAACCGGCCGAAAATTCTAATTATCCCTATTTGTTAGCGACCGCTCCTAGTTATTTTTCCTTAATTATTACTCATGTTAATGGCGCCGTAACTGTTGATGGGTCTCCATATACAGTACCGCTTAGTTACGCCTCGGGCACTTCAGTGGCGTTAGTGGCTACTCCAAGTTCCGGTTTTTCCTTTACCAACTGGGAAAACGCCATGACTAGCACCAATCGCAGTCTATTAATCGATAGCAATAAAACTATCGTTGCTACTTTTGACATTGCAAATTATACTTTAAGCTATACTGCCGGCAACAATGGGAGTATTATTGGTAGTTCTACTCAAGTGGTCAGTTATGGTGCCACTGGGACTGTCGTCACTGCCAGCTCCTCGATTGGGCATTATTTTGCTAATTGGTCTGATGGCTATTTAAATGCCACCAGAACTGATGCTAATGTTACCTCGAGTTTATCAGTGACAGCTAATTTTGCTACAAATACCTATACTTTTATTTATATGGCTGGTGCCAATGGTTTGCTGGTTGGCAGTTCTACTCAGACCGTTGAGTATGGTAGCAGCAGCTCGGCGGTGACGGCAGTTGCTAACAGCGGCTATCGCTTTGTTAAATGGAGTGATGACTCAATTGATAATCCTCGCAGCGACACGGCTACAGCCAGTGATTTAACGGTGACTGCCATTTTTGAGTTGATTCCTGTTGTGTCTGGTGGTGGCGGAATTATCGTAAGTATGCCGGCGGGAGTTGGCTCTGGCGCCAGTGATGTAGCAGCAACTGCAGTTGGCGGAACTTTGAATGTTGGTCAAATTTCTACTGCCGGAACTAATGTTTTAACTTATATTAATACTTTCAATAATTTTACTATTATTAGTAGTTCTCACCCAGGAGAAGTTGGGAGCTACAGTTTTCAGATTATCAATTTTGATTTAAATACTTTAGTGATCGCGTTTAGAGTTTCTTCGGTAGTCCAAACTGCCACACTTAAAAAAGGTGAAAAGCTAAACCTAGATTTAGATGGTGATAAGATTAATGATATAAATTTTACTTTTGTTGGTAATTATAGTAACCGGGTAGAAATTACTGTCAGGTCGTTAATTGCGCTTGACTCGGTGTCAGTGGATTTTCCTGGTGTTGTGAGTGCGACTGGTGGTACGATTGCAAAGATTAATAACTCCAATCGTCCCGCCGTTTATTATATTAGCGATGGTTTAAGATATTTGTTTGTTAATCGTGATACGTATAGCTCTTGGAGTGGGGTGGTTGGTGATGCGGGGAATCGTTTTGCGACCTTGAAATATCTAACACAAGCAGAATTTGATGCCACTCCGGTTGGCGGCAACTTAACTGTTAAGCCAGGTAATTTGATTAAATTCGATGATAGTGCGATTATTTATGCGGTCGGAGTTGATAAGAAATTATATCAATTAGTTGACGCGGCAGCGAAGGTTGCGCTCTACGGCGCTGTAAATCCGTATATTATTCAGTCTGGTTTTAGAGTTGATTATTTTGATTTTGGTAAACCGGTTGATATTTTAACCGCTACCTCCAGTAAGCCAGATGGCGGACAGGCTAAAGCCACCGTCACCGCTACCACTCGGACGAATAAATTTATTTTCACCAAAGATCTAGTTACTGGCATGATTAATAATGATGTTTTGCAGCTCCAAAGATATTTAAATAGTAATGGCTTTATTTTGGCCAAAGCAGGAGCGGGAAGTCCGGGGCAAGAAACGACAAAATTCGGAGCAGCAACACGTGTTGCCCTGATTAACTTTCAGGTCGCTAATAATATTATTCCGGCTAATGGATCTTTTGGGCTCACAACCAGAAGTGTCATTAATAAGTAAATTTGATAACTGATTAATTGCAATAAAAAAGCGGAATTAGATTCCGCTTTTTTGATTATGGAAAAATCCGATTATTTTATTTTTTATTAACAACTTTTTTGACCACCTTCTTTTTAAGTGTTTTAAGAATGGGCACTGGAATTTTGCGGAAGCTTGGTTTTGGTATTTCTTCAATTGCTTTTACGGCTGTCGGCAGTTCAGGTGGCACATTAACCTTAACAATCTTTTTTTTGATTATTTGTTTAGTTGTTTTTAACTCTTGAAGTTGTAGTATCTTTTTGCTCATGCTCTTTTGGGCCAGGATAATAAATAGCAAAGTCAGTAGCAGAGTGATGAGTGAAATTGTAATTGAAACCACAGACATGACATTGCCAAGTAAAAAAGTTTTAAGGCGCGCTAAGAATGATGATTTGATTTGGAAGAAGAGCTGTTTTTGGGTGGCATTGCCGGCCAAATCAATAGCGCGGACAGTTAATAAATGTTTGCCAGAGGCTAAATCCGGAGTATCAAAGTAGCTGTGCGGTCCGGCTGGCTTAGCGATTTGTGCCGGGCCAACGTCAATTCTGAATTCAACACGGTCAATCCCGGATAGTTTATCAGTCGCATCAAAGATAAATTTAGCGCGATTAATCGCTAGGCTGTCTTTGGCTTCATCCACGGCCAAGCTGTCAGGGTTAGTATCATCAATTTGAATGGCAAAGTGAGCCGCAGGGCTCCAACCAATAGCATTCTTGTATTTTAAATGGAAGTACCACGAACCATCAGTCAAAAGTTCAGAGGAGGTGAAGGATTCTGCCAGACCCAGGGATTTCTCAGTTGGATCAGTCGTTGGGTTATTATCAAAACTGTAGCTGACGTCGGTGATGCCATCAGGTAGACTCCAATTGATGGTGGTTGCCGGAATATTGTACCATTTGGTAGCATCGGGGGTAGTATTGGAATAAATTTGTGGTGCGGAAGGTGTTTCCCCCGCGACCGTCGCGACTGGGCTTGGTGTTGCTGGTTTCGTGGTTTCGGTCTTTACGGCAGCAGCGGCAATAGTTAGGCTAGCGCGACCCATGCTACTCAATAATTCGGTGCCTTGGCCGTCATTAGCGAGGATTGAACCGCTGGCAAAGGAAATCGTGGCTGCTCCTGGCGTGGTGGCTGTAAAAGTAACCGTTAAAACGCGACCAGAACCGGTAAAGCCCGGATTAGGAATTACACCCTCGAAAGAAACGCTACTGCCTGAATAGGCTGGTTCCTTGACCCAGAGCGTGACGATAGAGCCGGACTTACTAATCGAAGTCGGTCGTAATTTGTCAGAAGAAAAGGTTAGTGAGCCAGCGGTAGCATTAGCGGCGTCGGTTGTCGAAAGAGAAATACGTGCGGTGATTTTATCACCGACTTGATATTGTGATTTGTCGGTGGAGACTTGCAGACTTGCGGCGTGAGAAAGATTTGGAAATAAAAAAAATCCAACAGCAATGATGATTGTTGTCAGAAAAAAAATGTTGTATTTTTGTTGAATCATTTGTTAATGCCTCCGCTTTAATTTTAACATTAAAGATGGCAGGCTGGCAATGACTAAAAGTAAAATTATGATAATGAGAATTTTAAACGAACTAGTTTGCCAAAAGGCTAAAGAGATAACTGGATCAAGACGCGCTAATTTAATGTTGCCAGCAGCATCGGTAGCTTTAAAATAATGATACTGTTGAAATTCTGTAATCGGTAAGACGAACGGACTATAGATATTAATAAAGTGTAATGAATTTATTTTTTGTTGATCAGTTTCGGGATTAAATTTTCGATTGGAAGTCGCTAGTGCAGTTTCGGTTAAACCCGATTGTTTATCGACAATATTAAAAATTAATAAATAGTTATTGTCGGATAAATTTTCCGGTTTGATAATGTTTAAGGCAAGTATTTCCGGTGCTGTTTGATCGGTTTTAATTTGATCATTAAGTGTTTGTCGCACTTGTTGATCAAGAGTTTGGTTTTTAGCGATTGAAACATTGGCTAGCTGGCCGGTGCCGTCATTAAGATAGATTTCAAAATCTTTGGGATTTAAAACGACGGGCGATTCAGAGATGTCGTTGTTAGAATTACAAGTGATAGTAGCAATTGACCCAGTGCCAGTATAGCCGCCGGGAATGATTCCAGCAAAAGAAATTTCGCCATTGTTACTCGCCGGGCTATTAATCCAAGTGTTGATAATTGAACTTGCTCCCGATTGAACAGTACATTCGCGTTCAGTCGGTGTAAAAAAAATTTTTCCTGCCAAGGTATTGATACTGGTAGCTCCTGTATCGATGGTTACTGTTACTGCTGTCTTAGTTGGCGTTTCATTGTCAGTAACCAAATAAAGCGAAACAGCGCCGGCCGAGTGGGCGACAAATAAGAGCGCGAGTGAGGTGAGGAGTATTTTTTTGGTCATAGGTTTATCCGGTCCAATAATAAGCGATTATGCTAAAGTCGGCGAGATCAATTTTGCCGTCGCCATTTAATCTTTCTTTTTCGGTAGCGATGATGGCTCCGGTCAATTTACGTTTATACCAATAGGCGGCGATGGAGAAATCGACTAAATTAACTTTGCCATCTTTATTCATATCTCCCTTCAGGAACTTAACTGTTGGCTTGGCAATAATATTTTGGGTACCAACCTGGAAATCAACCTCTTTACCGAAGGGGCTAATTTCGGTAGCGACAGCGGTTTTGGATTTGGCTTTATGTCCGCCGATTTCTAGAGGTGAGGTGTCTAAGTTATAGAGGTAGGCGCCGTATTTGTCGGTTGCAGTATTGGCAAAAATTTCATTTTCGGAGTTGATGGCAATAACCACACTGCCATTAGGGACACTTTGGCCAAAAATAGCCAAATTATCGCCTCGTTTGACCTCCTGTTTATCCACAGAGATAGAGGGGGCGATAAATATACCACTAATAGTCACACTGGATCCAGTTGTTAGGGTGACGGGAAAAGTTTGGGTTAAGGACTGAGACCCGGAGTTATCCACAGAGTTAACGCCGAAATTATAGGTTCCAGGGGTTAAGCCATTGATGCTAATCTCAAAGTTGGCATCTGGTCCAGATTTGGTGGTCGCAATTAATTGTCCGTCACGGAGTAAGATGACATCGGTTAGCGGATAGGCGCGTCCCTTGAATGTTGCTGAGGCAGTTCCACTAATGGGTGGCAAGCCACCTCCGCCTCCTCCTCCACCGCCACTAGGTGGACAGGTACCACAATCGGCGGGGCAGCTAGAACAGGTCTCGCCACCATTACAATTGCCATTGCCGCAAGCCGGAGTCATTGGTGTTGCTGAAACTTGAGTCGAAGTAGCGATGTCATTATTTAAATTATCTTTGACTTTGATGACAAAATAATAAGGCGTGTCATTGGTTAGTCCGGATTTGGTATAAGTGGTGACAGCACCGACACTAGTAAAAGTATATGGCCCACCAGAGGTTGTTGACCAGCCAACAGAATAGCCGGAAACAGTCCAACCAAGTATGCCGATCGCTGGTGTCCAACTGAGGGCGACTTGGTGATTGCCGGCGGTGGCGGCAATAATGGGAGTGTTGACCATCGGGAAGTATAACCAGCCGGCTTTAAGATTGAAATCACTAGACTGGCTAGGACCGATGCTGATTTGTGAGATCGCTCCGCTTAATTGAAAATTAGTCGAAGCAGAATAACCACCGGGTGCTATGGCGCTATCAAGAACTTTCATAGTTGCCGAAGCAAAATAAACCACTGGGCAAAAAAATGCCAGTGAGATAATTATGGTAGCTAATGAAATTTTAAAAAGTCGCTGCACGATTTTTTATTACAGTTTATATATTTACCCACAACTCTAGCCGCCGTCATTTAAGGTCCCGCAGATGTCATTCCGGGCTTGACCCGGAATCTCCTTCTGTGTGATGGGCTCAGATTCCGGATCAAGTCCGGAATGACTTGCGAACGGAATAAAAAAATATTTTTTACTTATCCCCAGTTACTAAAATAATCGTTAGGAAAAAAATATTGTTTTGTGTTATAATAAATACATTATACCATGAGAAAAATAATTTCTCAATCGCAAAAATCATGGAAGGTGGCTGCGACTGGTGTTTTAAAAAAAAGATGTGACAGTGTAGATATTTTCGTCATTCTACCGCTGTCATTCCGGGCTTGACCCGGAATCTAGAATTGACGTTATGGGCTCAGATTCCGGGTCAAGCCCGGAATGACAATAGTGAGAGGTTGGGATGAGATCAAAGAATGCCCGGAATGACAATAGTGAGAGGTTGGGATGAGATCAAAGAGTGTCCGGAATCACAACGGAGTGTTTTGTTTAATGTAAAAAATAAAAAAAGTTTTCTTTTCAAAATTATTTAAATGTTCTCGTTGCACAAAAAAAGAAAATCTAACATTTTATCTAAATTTGGCGTTTTATTTATTATCGCCTTAGTTTTTTTTGTCTCAAATTTTATTTCTGTTGTTCAGGCCGCTGAGGTACCGACGATAATTGGTTATCAAGGTAGACTGGCTGATGCTGATGGCAATCTACTCGGCGGAGCGGGGACTAATTATCATTTCAAGATCTCTTTTTGGACTAGCCCGACGGTTGGAGTCGGCACCAAAGTCTGGCCGACCGGTGCGCCAAGTGATTATACGACAATGGTGCGTCATGGTTTATTTAATATCAATATTGGAGACACCGCCAATGGCTATCCTGACGCCCTGGATTATAATTTTTCTAATAATAGTAATGTCTATTTGCAAGTCGAGGTTTCTACTGATGGCTCAAGTTTTGAAACGGTTTCACCACGTCAAGCGGTTGCCAGTGCGCCATTTGCCTTAGTGGCGGGATCAGTTTCTGGGTCTGGTGCTTCGACCATGGGATCGTTGCAGGTTAATGGTAATTCCACGACTACTGGTAGTAGTTATTTGGGTAATTTGGCCGGTTTAGCTAACCAATATATTTCGCAATGGTCCGATTTGGCTAATTTTTTGCCCGCTAGTTTTTCTTCATCATCAGCTGATTTGTGGGCGTCAACCAAAGATTTTACCTCCAATATTTTGGGTGTTTTGGGTATTAATCATGGGGGCACTGGCACCTCGACAGCGCCTGGAGTTGGCCAGGTTTTGGTTGGTAACGCCAGTGGCGGTTATGACTTTGTGGCGGCTAGTAGTTTGAGCGCGGCTATTCTTAATACCAATAATACTTGGACTGGGACCAATAATTTTAATGCGACCACGACTTTTGCGGGAAATGTGGGGATTGGTGTTGCAGACCCGGGCACATTTAAACTTAACGTTAATGGTGCAATTAGAACTTCCAATAATTATTTTTATGTTGGTGCCACTTCTCCTTGGCTCGGTTTTGTTACGGATGGAGGATCGGCATTGCCCATTAAGTCCGGTTCTTTAGCGATTGGCAATAATTATTCTAGTGCGGTAGCACCGGCTAATGGGCTATATGTGCAAGGTAATATTGGTATTGGTACTACAACTCCATTAGCCAAATTAGTAGTCCAAGGCACCTCGACGACGCCGTTATTAAGTATTAATACCTCGTCTTCCGCCTCGGCTTTGTTTGTAGCAAGTAATGGTTATGTGGGTGTTGGTACCACGACCCCGGGGGCAATGCTTGATATTTATAGTAGCGATCCGGCAAAATACTTGCTGAATTTGACAGGAGACTCAACGGCTCATGGTCTTGGTTTGACTTTTCTTGATATTAGTTCTGCAGGAAGTTCGCGTAATTGGGCTTTCGGTGCCTCAATTGCCGGTGGTTATGGTTGGGATTTTATGCGTAGCACAAGTAAAGGCGGTAATCCCACTACTTTAGCGATGAGAATTGATAATAATGGCAATCTCGGTATTGGCCCCAGTTTTGTCACTGGTGCCGCATCCAAACTTTCGGTTACTGGCAACGCGTCATTCGGAACCAATTTTTATAATGTCGCCGCCCCTGCTGACGGCATGATTATTGAGGGTAACGTGGGAATTGGTACGGCTGCCCCAAGTACTAAACTCGAAGTTAGGGGTGGGACGCTTATCAATGGTGTTACGGCTGGAACAGAAACGTATTTACAATTTAGAAACAGCAGCACCCCAGTTGCCTTACTAGGAACTGACGCCAGTATTAGCGCTGGCGCGGTAGCAGATGTCGGACTTTATGTTTATGGTAATAATAATTTTGATTTTTGGACTAATGCCACAAGAAGACTGCGAATCACTGGTTCCGGCAATGTCGGTATTGGCACCACAACGCCAACTCAAAAGTTAGATGTTGTCGGCAATATTAACATTAATTCTACTTCTAGCTATATGTTGAATGGAGTTAATGTTGTTTATGGCTCAACTACTTTATATAATTATTTTTTTGGTGCCGCTGGTAATACTTCTATGACGGGCATTGAAAATATCGCCGTGGGTGTAAATTCGTTTACTGGTAATACTTCGGGGTCTTGGAATACAGCCAATGGTGTGAACGCGCTTCATCTTAATACTACTGGTAACTATAATACCGCGATGGGTAATATTGCGCTTAATGGTGTTAATAGTGGCAGTAATAATACAGGCATTGGCTATCAGGCACTATCAAAAATAACGGATGTAAACAATAATACTGCATTAGGCTATCAGGCGGGTCGTTTTTGGGCTGACGGTGCAACGGCGCTAGCTACCACAAGTCAATCAGTGTATATCGGATCGGGCGCGATGGGTTACAACAATTCCGATGTAAATAGCATAGTAATTGGATATCAGGCCAAGGGAATTGGTGCTAATAGTGTGGTTTTGGGTAATGATAGTATTTTGAACACAGCCTTAAAAGGGAGTGTCGGTATCGGCACGACAACTCCCGCTGCGCCGTTGCATTTGGCGGTGACTGGTGCGCCGATGATGCAATGGGATCGTAGCGGAACGCAAATCGGCTTGATGACGGCAGCCAATAATGACATGAATTTTATTGCCAATACTAATTTGCGTCTCGGGGCGGGCAATATTGGTTCGCAAGTTTCTTTGCTAGCTAATGGTAATTTTGGCATTGGTTCAACCAATCCTGCTTATATTCTTGATGTGGTTGGTCCGGCAGCGAGTTATGGCCAGGCGAGAATCAAAACCCAAACCACTGGCTGGGCCACACGGCTGTTCTTAGATTCCGGCACCTTGTCATCGTCAATAACTTATTATGACAATGTCAGTGGAATGGAGTTTAAAACTAATGGATCCACAAAATTAGTGGTAATGGATAGTGGTCGCGTGGGCATCGGATCATCCAGTCCGCAATCACTGTTGACCGTTCAAGGCACCTCTACCAATTCTCTAGTGAGTATCATGACCTCCTCTTCAGTCTCCGCTATATTCGTTGATGCAAATGGCTATGTGGGAGTTGGTACTGCTAGTCCGACCTATCCTTTAGATATCCGTGGATATGGATCTGGTGTGTCGCAGTTGCACTTTAATTCAGGAACTGGTGATGACGGTGGTTATATTAGAAGTAATGGGGGCAGTAATTTGAATATTTCTGGAGGTGCAGCTTATAGTAGTGGCTGGCGGGCCAAATCAACTGAAGCGGCTATTATTAATACCAACGGCTATTCTCCAGGAGACATGGTATTTTTTACTAACACGGGATTGACAGTAGGCAACGTGTTTAGTCCGACTCCTCGTTTGTATATTGCGCCGACTGGTAATGTTGGTATAGGTACGACTTCGCCCGGGTCAATGTTGACAGTACAGGCAGTTGCCGGTACTTCTCCATTAAATATTGCATCTTCAACTGGCGCTTCAATGTTGTATATTGCCAGTAACGGTTTTGTGGGCGTGGGCACGGTCAGTCCAGCGACCAACTTGGATGTAGTCGGAAGCGGTTCTGTCAGTACCAACTGGACGGTTGCTGGAAATCTTTATAATAATTCTTTACGGCCATATTATGATTCAGCACTTAATCTTGGTGGAAACAGCATCGGCGGAGTAAATATTTTGACCAGTAATATAAGAAGATTATCTGTGGATAACTCTGGTTTGGTTGGCATTGGTACGACTTCTCCCAGTGCAACTCTAGCAGTCATGGGAACTTCCTCTTTACCTAGCATTAATCCTTTTGTTGTCGCTTCATCTTCTGGCGCAACTATGTTTGCGGTTGCTGCTAATGGCAATGTGGGAATTGGCACCTCGACGCCAGGTGCCGCTTTGGACGTCATGGGACCAATGTGGGTGGGTGATAACCGCACTGGCAGCGGGTTTTATAAATTCACCGGTACCGGTGGTGCTAACTATATTCAATCCGGATTGGTGCCAGTCTCTGGCAGTGCCGCGCCGTTGTATTTTACCAGTATTAATAACGGCAATACCTGGATGACCTTGAGTAATGTTGGTAATTTAGGCATCGGCACAACGTCGCCAGCCGCTAGACTAGCTGTCACCGGTTCGGCATCTGATAATACTAAAGCGTTTATTGTTGCCGGTTCAACGGATATTCCAAAGTTTTGGGTTAGTGGTAATGGAACACTGGGAACATACATTGATGCTCAAACCAATTTCACTACTGTCCAAAGAAATCCCGGTCTTTTGGGCTTTCTTGGTAATTCAAATGATTATTTCATGAATTATGATACGGCCAACTTGCGAGTGATTATTGGTAATGGCGGTCTTGCGAGCAGCACCTTGACTGTCACTGGCAACGCCAGTATTGGGACAGGTTATGCCACGACATCAGCACCGACAAATGGGTTGATTGTGCAAGGTAATGTGGGCATTGGTACGGCGAGTCCTAGTCAAATGTTACAAGTAGGAGATACCTTAACTTCTGGTTCAAGACAGATTTTCATTACTGATTCTGGAACTGGCCTCAGATTATCAAATGGTAGTGGTTCTGGTGCTTACATTCAAAGCGCTGGCACTAATGTTAATTTAGAATTTAGGGCGGGAAATAGTAATAACATGAATTATGTATTCTCTAGCACTGGTAATGTCGGTATCGGCACTTCTACTCCGCAGGTTAAATTGGATGTAGTAGCCAGTGATTCTGGTAATACTCCTATATTTTCCACTAATTATAACGGAGCGGGTGGAATGTTGGCTTTGCGCGCTAATGGAACTATGGCGTCACCCACCGCCTTACTAGCTAATGATTTGATTGGTGGAATGTTGGTCAGGGGCTATAACGGCTCTGGTTTTACTAGCGCCTCAAATGGGGGTGTCTATATTTACGCCGGAGAGAATTGGACTGGTAGCAATAATGGCACTTACATGACTTTTGCTACCACACAAAATGGCGGTAGCAGAACAGAAAAGTTACGTGTGACTGGCGATGGATATATTGGCATTGGCACCTCAACACCAACAGTCTTGCTTGATGTCGGGTCAGATCAAAAAGGGACGGTAGCGAATCTTACTGGCGGTGCTAGCGGGGCTAATATTTTAACCTTCAACAGAACTAATGGGCTCAACGCCTCGGCTGGTATTAATCTTGGTAATGGTAGATTAAATTTCTCTCTGGGTGTTTATTCTCCGACTAATTCGGTTTTGGGTGCTTATTACGGTGATCCTGGATCGGGCAATATGGCGCAAATTTTGGCTGGTGCGGATTTGGGTTCTAATACAAGCGTGGGAGTGCCAGGAATGTTTAGGGGAACTAATGCGGGGACTTCTGGCACTGATATTTCTGGCGGAGATTTGTATTTGGCCAGTGGCAAGGGAAATGGAATTGGCAGTCCCTCAAATATTTATTTTCAAACTCCGAATATTGGTGTAAGTGGCACAACGCAACAGTCATATTCAACGAAGTTGACTATATTGGGAACGGGCAATGTTGGTATTGGGACGACTACTCCTGCTTCTACTTTGATGGTTCAGGGAACTTCCGGTGTTTCGGCGCTTAATATCGCCTCTCCGACTGGATCTTCGATGTTTACGGTGCTGGCCAATGGCAACGTGGGAGTGGGGACAGCGAATCCTGGGTATGCCAGTTATTCCCCGGTATTCCAAGTTGGCGGATCAAGTGACAGTAATTACACCTCAATTTACGCCAATAATAGTAATTCAGCTTATGGCTCATTTTTTCAACAATCAGAAGTTTCTGGTGCTACTTTATTCTTTGGAACTTACGGGAGCACAAATGCCGGCTCTTCAATATTTGGTGTTGCTAGACCGCAAAATAGTTTTATGACTGCTACTTATGGTTTAGCTATTGGCACAAATGGTGCTAATGCTAATCTTACTCTTGGTACAGCTGGTTCAGCTAGGGTCACAATATTGAATACCGGTAATGTCGGTATTGGCACAACAACTCCGCTGGCTACTCTTACTGTTCAAGCAACCTCTGGAGCTTCGGCGCTCAATATCGCCTCATCAACCGGAGCTTCAATGTTATCAGTCGCTGCTAACGGTAATGTTGGTATTGGGACGACCACTCCGGTTTACCCATTGGATATTTTTAACAATTATGGCGGTGGTACCGGATTAAATATCAGATCGAGTGATAATAATTATCGACCAGGCATTAGACAAGAAGCGATCCGACCGACTCCAGCTGGCGTGGCGTATAATCTTTTTGAATCTTACATTGGCAATGACTCCAGACTGTTGACTCGCTCAGGAGCCATTGGAACTTATGGCGAGGCTCTCTCATATCCCATAACTTCAACCGTCTACTATATGTATTTGGGTGCGGAAGCAACTGCTGCTTATAACAACAATACTTTGCGACTTTATCCCGACAAACGCGCGTATTTTGATGGTAATGTGGGAGTTGGAGCGCTTTCTCCACTAGCAAAATTGGAAGTGGATGCAGATGCCTCGGGTATTGGTCAAATAATCAAAGCTAATGCAACCACGCCCGGTAATTTGATGGAATTTAGGAATAGCTCAGGCGCGTTGCTTTCAAGAATTAATGCAGATGGTACATTTAATTTGAATGCTGGTAGCGTTGTAATTGGTTCTAATGATATTAAAACTTATTACCTAAATAATCCTGCTGGCACTACGCCTATTAATTTAAACGTCAATGGTAATATCGGGATTGGCACCACAACGCCACTGGCTACTCTTACCGTTCAAGCAACCTCCGGAGCTTCGGCACTTAATATCGCTTCATCAACTGGCGCTTCGATGCTTACTGTCGCCGCGAATGGTTTTGTCGGCATTGGAACTAGCTCACCAACGGTCGCTTTGGAAGTTTCGGGTGCAATTAAGGTTAGCGGCAGTGCCGATATCTCGTATTTGTTCTCGCCTTCCAGTGGAGCGACAAAAATCGGTCAGATTCATCAAAGTGGTGATAATCTCATAATTGCTGCTGCTGGTGTGGGTAATATTGCGCTCTTCAGTTTGGGTGCCCCAGTGCAGTCGTTCGTCTTAAACTCCAGTGGCTATCTTGGTTTGGGAAATTCCAATCCAACGCAAAGATTGAGCGTTAATGGTAATATAAACATCAATTCTACCTCAAGCTATATGTTTAATGGTGTTAATTTAGCCAATGCTTCTACGACATTGGGTAATTTTTTCTTTGGTAACGCTGGTAATTTGTCAGTTATGACGGGTGTGGATAACTTAGGTTTCGGCTCTACCACTTTGGCAGTTGCTACTTCCGGTTATGGCAACTTAGCATTTGGCAATAGTGCGCTTGATGTTTTGACTTCTGGCTATAGCAACATCGCCATCGGCACCTCTTCTTTGACCGCTTTGACGACTGGGTATAATAATATTGCGCTAGGCAATTGGTCTGGTGGCAATTTGACGACTGGTTATAACAATATTCTGATCGGTCATGGACTTTTGACGGTGGCGTCAACGACGAGTAATTCACTCAATATTGGTAATCTGATTTCTGGCGATTTGGCGCTGGGCAGTATTGGGTTAGGTTCAACCAATTTCGCCAATGGTACGACTACTGTTTATAATGACTTCGTGGTGGGTAACGGCGCCTTGATGTTTGCCTCCTCAACCGGGCTCACGACCATCGATAATATCGAGCTCGGGGCAACATCATTCCCAACCGATGCCGGTGCTGTTTCTTGGATTGATATGCCACTTACCTCATCAACAGCGAGTGGTGTGCCGGTTTATTACACTGCTAATTTGGCGGGAAATGCAATTTTGTCGGTGACTGGCGTGTCTAATGGCGCGGGTGATTTGTTGAGTTATGGTATTGGTATTGGAACTACCACGGCTCCGGCTACTTTGACGGTGCAGGCGACCACGAGTATGGCGGCATTAAATGTTGTTTCTTCGACTGGCGCTTCGATGTTTGCGATTGCTGGTAATGGTAATGTAGGAATTGGAACTAGTACTCCGAGTTATGGCTTTGATATCTATTCTAATCTTAGCGCCACAATGCGAATTAAATCAGGCAACAGTCGTGGCGATGCTCTTATTTATTTGGATCGAGATGCGCAAGCCGTCGCCTATGATAGTGCGGGTATTATCTACCAGTCTAATGGATCAACTAACTGGTTCTCTGGTATTCCTTATAACAGCGGAGCACCAACCTCGCAATTTGTCATTGGTAGCGATAATACGCTGGCTAATTCCAAGTTTACTATTTTGTCTAATGGTAATGTCGGCATCGGCACTTCTACACCATTACAACGATTAGATGTTAATGGGAGTATTGCCATTGAGGGTAGTAATAGCATTATTTTTGGCAATGGCGTTAACGGCGATTGGTCTTTTGCTGCTCAAAATTCTAATGTCGTGTGGCAACCAACTAGCAATTCTGTGGCTCGTACTTTGGCGATTAAAAATAGCGGTGGAGGAGTTGCGTTTGGTTTTTATCCTAATGGCACCCATCCAAGTTTTGATTTGGTCGCCGGCAGTTATATCTATTCAGATACCAATGCGACGAGCGCGATACAGTTCACTAATTCAGATAATAGCGCCGTCTTAATGAATTTTGATACGGTTAATAACCGAATTGGTATCGGTACATCGACCGCCACGGCCACGTTAACGGTACAAGCCACCTCTAGCATTTCTGCCTTGAGCGTTGTTTCTTCATCCGGGGCGTCAATGTTTACTATAGCGGGTAATGGTAATGTGGGGATTGGGACGACAAGTACTCAGTATTTGTTTGATGTGGCTAAGGGAACAAGTGCGACTGCTCGTTTCTGGGATCAGACTGCGGGCACAGGAGCCACCCGTGTTGTAATAAAAGGCGGTGCTGCGGATACTATTGCATCTACTCTTTTGGCAATTGATGGATTTGCGGGAACTGGGCATATCAATTTTTCAGCAGATGCTAACGGAGGACAAGCCGTATTTGCTGATAATGCTAATGGTCCAGGATTAAAACTGGGCGATGGGGGTGTTACTGTAAAAAGTAGTGGCTTTTTAGTTTTTACGACAGGGGACACTAATGCTGCAACTGACTTACAATTAACGCGTAGTGCCGCAAATACTCTCAAGATATCCTCGGACGGAGCGGCAGGATTAGCCAATATTGTCGTTAATGGTAACGTCGGTATCGGCACCACGACTCCGGCACAAAAACTTGATGTCGCTGGCAACATTCAAGTCAATGGCACCTCGAGCTATATGATTAATGGTGTTAGCTTGGCGTTTGGCTCCACCACGCTGAGCAGTTATTTCTTTGGTGAGGCAGGTAATAATACCATGTTGGCGTCGGCAATTCAAAATACTGGCGTCGGTTATCAAGCGCTTTCAAAAGTAACAAGCGGTAACAACAATACGGCTATGGGGTATATGGCCTTAACAAATAATACGACTGGAGCAAATAACGCGGCCTTTGGTTTGCAGGCTCTTTCGGCCAATATTAATGGAAGGCAAAATACAGCCATTGGGTTTGCGGCTTTAAGTGCTAATACTAGTGGTATCAACAATACTGCCAATGGCTTTTATTCGCTGACCACTAATACCACTGGCGGTTATAATACTGCCTTAGGCTATAAGTCATTATTAAGTAATTCGACTGGAACAAGTAGTGTGGCGCTTGGTGTTAGTGCTGGCCAATATGAACTTGGATCCAATGCTTTTTATGTAAATAATATCGATCAAGGGAATACTGCCAGCGACAAGGCTTTTTCGTTGTTATATGGCAAATTCTCTGGTGTCGCCACTTCGACGGCGGGTCAGTTCTTGACGGTTAATGGTCAATTGAATGTGAATACGACCACGATGGGCTCGACGTTTAATATTCTAGCGAATGCTGTGGGTGGCCGAGAAGGCGTGATGAAGGCGATGCTTAGTGACTCCGGCAGTGATTCGTTCATAATTGGAAATGGTACAAGCGATAATAATATTTTTGCTCCGACTTTTGCTGGTTATGTTGACTCCAGTAATGCGAAATGGTCTTTGAATTTTGCTGGAATGACTAACGCAACGCAAGATGCTAGTGACTCTTCGAGTTATGGTTTAGTGAGATTTAATGCCCATCGAACCGATAGTGCAGTTGATCCGTTAAATGGCAATTTAACCTCCATTGTAAACAGAAAACTCTTCACTTGGGAAAATAACTCTAACGTCTTAATGACGATGTCGTCTAATGGTAATGTCGGTATCGGCACCACCACTCCAATTTCAACTCTTTCTGTTAAAGGCACCGCAGGAACGAATCCTTTCACTGTTGCTTCATCCAGTAACGCGTCAATGTTTACGGTGTTGCAGAATGGCAATGTGGGAATTGGTACGGCGAGTCCAGGTTATGCTTTAACTATAAATCAAATGACAAGTGGTAATAGTCTTATACCGGCGTTAGGTGTTAACGATACTAGGCAATTTGGAATGTTTAACTCCGCCAGTGTTGGCAGTGTTCCTTTATATGGTTTAATTGGCGGAGTATTGGGGAGTGGGAGCACTTATTTCCAAAGCCAAAGAGTAGATGGTACGGCTACAGCTTATAACATATTGCTCCAACCAAGCGGTGGAAATGTCGGTATCGGTACCACCACCCCGCAAGGAAAGTTGCATGTTTATTCAAATGTCGCGGCAGACACAACTTCTTTATTTGAAAATGCGTATAGTGGCAACGGGTCTTATCTGACGGTTAAAGCCAATAGCGATTATGCCTCGGTCAATATCTTGGGTAATAATGGAAATTGGGCTTTTGGTAAATTTGGCGGAACCAATCAGTTTTCAATTTATGATTTAACCAACAGCCACACTCCTTTTGCGATCAAAAATGGCGCTCCGGAAAATTCATTCTACATGACGGCTACCGGAAAAGTTGGCTTAGGCACTTATTTGGCTCAAAATACTTTGGACGTTGTTGGTAATGTTGCCATCGGAAGTTATGCGGGGACGAATGCCGGACCGTCAAACGGCCTGATAGTTAGTGGTAGCGTCGGGCTTGGCACCACTAGTCCGCAGTCGATTCTTCATCTCTATGGATCAACTGTTAAGCCACGATTGGAACGCTCAGTCAGCTCGGGTGCCACCGTTTTGGACTTCTGGCCGTCAGGAACTTTGAGCCAATCAAATTCGGTCTGGAGCTTTGGTATGATTGAAAATAATAGTAATTTCTCGGTTAATCAATGGACTGGCTCTCAAACGATGCAACGCCTGTTGGTCGATACCAACGGCAACGTTGGTATTGGCACCACCACTCCGACCGGCGCACTACATGTGGTTGCTTCCTCTTCATCCGGTGTTTCAACTAACTTCCCAGGTGGAAATATGGCCATCTTTGAATCCGAGCGTCCTGGCACGGCTGGTAATTCCTATGGCATTCAAGTCGGCAAATGGGGGACATACGCGGTCTATATGGGTATTAACAAAAATACTGCTAGTGGCGCTATTCCTGCAAATGCTGCCTATATGGGAACCTATAGTAAAACTTATCCGTTGGTGTTGGGTCAAAATATTGGCAGTGGCGATGCAGCCACCGCTGATTTGACTATTGATAACGGAAAAATTGGTGTTGGAACTACCTCACCCATCTCCACTTTCTCTGTCAAAGGTTCTGTTGGGGTAAATCCTTTTACTATTGCTTCCTCTTCAAACGATACACTGTTGACTGTTTTGCAAAGTGGCAATGTGGGGATTGGGACGGCGACGCCTGGATCTAAATTAGAAGTTGCTGGCAATGTTACAATTACTGGCGGCACCTTGGTTTTGCCAAATATGGCGCTTGATGAGGCAGGTGGTTCTAGTTTATCGCAGATTAGAGCGCGTAATTCATTGCCTTTGGCTTTTAATACGAACAACACTGTTCAGGCAGTTATTACTGTCGCTGGTAGCTTTGGCATCGGCACCACCACACCTTCCGCCAAACTTCAGATTACGGGTACGGCTGGAGCCAGTGATTTATTTGCGATTTCATCTTCTACTAATGACCGTATGTTATCCGTTAACAGCGATGGTAATCTGACGATTAATGCACTTAATGTCAATGGCGCGGTCTATTCCAATAACGGCGTGCTGACCAATGTCAATCCATCATCGCAAGCTTACAAAAATAATATCACTGAAACGAATTTAAACACTGACGCTTTGCTTGGCTTGCAGGTTAAGTCATACAATTGGAATAATAATGGACAAGCGGACTTTGGTTTGATTGCGGAAGATGTAAAATCAGCCTTGCCCGAGCTCTATCTGGAAAGTAATGGCACCAAGGGTTATCGCGCCGATCATTTGCCATTCTACTTATTACAGATTGCCCAAAAGCAGGCGAGTGAAATCAAAGTTTTGTCTGAGCAAATTTCTAGCTTCAATTCTTCCACCCCATTAGCAGTAACTGATAATTCTGGCAGCAGCTTCTCGACGTTGGCTGTTCAGTCATCGGCAAATTTCTATGGCACGATTACGGTTAAGGGTGTGGCTGGGTTTGAATCTAAGGTTGTGTTTAATCAAGATATCGAAGTTAAGGGCAAGATTTATGCTTCTGCCGATCAGGCGGGTACGGCCACAATTACTGCCAACGGTACTTCTACGGAAGTTGTTTTCGCGCAAGTATATGAAGTGGTGCCGAAGGTGACCGCACAAGCGCAAATTAATCCCAAAGCGTTCTATTGGATTTCTGATAAAACAACCAAAGGTTTCCGTATTAATATTGATGGCCAGGCAGCCACTGACACCCCGTTCGATTGGATTGTCTTAGCGGTTAAGTCCGATCCTAATGTTGCTGCGACAACTCCAGTGACCGAGACGCCAGCGCCGGAAGTTGTGACCGAACAGCCGAGTGAGCCGAATCCGACAGTTTTGGGAGAGTATGAAGCGTCATCGACGTCAGAGGTTATTACTGAGCCAGTAGTGCCAGCAGTGGCGCCGGTGGTGGAGGCGGCGTCTGAGGTTTTGGGCTCAGATTCCGGATCAAGCCTGCCTACCGGACAGGCAGGTCCGGAATGACACAACAAAGGGTCAGAAGAACGTCATCCTGAACTTGTGAAGGATCTCGTGGTATCTAGGTGGGATCCTTCGTTAACTCAGGATGACGACTAATTTCCTTGTTCGCGAACTAATATAAACTATGAAATATAAATTTTTAATCAGCGCTTGTTTTCTGGCTATCGGCTTAATTTTGCCACTGGCTTCTTTTGCGACGCAGATTGATTCAGCGTCGGTTAGTGGTTTGATCGGTTATTGGGGGTTTGAGGAGGCGACTGGGACGACGGCGTTTGATTATTCTGGTAACCAAAAAGACGCCACGTTGGTGGCGACTACTTGGGTGGCAGGCAAAAGAGGTAAGGCACTAAATTTTAATGGCACGAGCGCTTCTGCGTCCGCCCCCTTAACTTTGACTGGCGCCACCAAATTTACTCTGAGTGGGTGGGTCAAAAAGAGCGCTACTAATAAACAGATGAGTTTTGGAATGTTGAATGGGGCATTAGAGCGCGCCGAAATCGTTTGGTATACTGACGGGTCGCTTTACGGAGAAGTCGGCGCGACGCAAGATATCTGGGGGAAAAAGGCAGTGACTAATGACACTAAATGGCATTTTATTTCTTTTGTCTATGACGGCGCCGGCGCCACAAATGCGGATAAAGTAAAACTCTATTTTGATGGTACTCCGCAATCATCTTTGACTTTTAGTGGAACGATTGCTTCTTCGGTCACTTGCACCAGCACGCTATCAATAGGAGTCAGAAACACTGGTTATTCGAGCGGTCTGATTGACGAAGTGCGTGTTTATAATCGGGCCCTCTCCTCGGCAGAAATTGCGTCTATTTATAATACTGGCGTGGCCAAGATCAATGCGGAGCCGGCTCTCAAAAAAAATAATCTGGATGCCGGTTTGGTTGGATATTATACAATGGATAACCAGGATATCAATTGGACAACTGGAAAAATTATTGATAAGTCGGGGACGACGACCACCCTCGCCTCACTGATTGGTTTAGTTGGTGCGACTTCGACTGCTGTTGGCAAAATTGGACAAGCGATAAATTTGATTACTTCTAGTACTTATATTGTTGCTCCGCCGGTTCAAATTGGCGCTAATAAAACCGTCAGTACTTGGATTTATCAACAAGGAACGACCAATGTCTATGCGCCTTTAGTAGAACAGGGCGGAGGTGGCGTCTATGGCAATTTTCGACTTATTAAATATGGTAGTAGAGTCGGGTTTGGTTATGATAATAATGTCGATAATTTTTATACGACCACCGGGGGATTGGGTACGCTCAAGAAATGGGTTCATGTTGTCGGAGTATATGATGGTACGTCGGTAAAGATATATATTAATGGAACATTAAATACATCTTCGCAATCGCTGGGAAATTACGGACCCTGGGGTACTAATACTTTAAATATTGGTTTTCGGCCTTATACCGATATTGTTGGTGGCTGGAATGGTTTAATCGATGACACTCGCATTTATAACCGCGCCTTATCGGCAACTGAAGTTAAACAGCTTTACAATCAAGGCGCTGGCACCAAAGTTAATGCGGCGCCGGCGGTCAAGCCACTGACACTCGACTCCGGTTTAGTCGGTTATTGGACGATGAATAATCAAGACATCAATTGGCGTAATTTGACGATGACGGATAAGTCGGGTAACGGCAACACCGGCACTCTCGTGTCGATGCCAACCTCGACGTCGCCAGTGGTGGGCAAAGTGGGACAGGCACTGAAGTTTTATGGCGGTAGTTCATATATTAACGCTGGGGCTGGTCAAAGTTTACAAATAACCGGCGATATTACTGTGGCTGCTTGGGTTAAGACATTTGGGGATACTGGTATAACTCAAGAAATTGTTAGTAAGAATAACTCCACTGATTATGAGCTTTTACTGGTTGCGGGGTTGACGCCACGTTTTTACACTGGCCAGAATGTTAATGAGGCGGCGGCAAATGGAAAAATTTTGGTTCCAAATAAATGGACACATATTGTTGGCGTTCATAACAGCTTAGGAACAATGATTTATGTTGATGGTCTTAGAGGTACTGATGCAAGTATTCCGGCGCCAATTACTGACAATAGCACGGGTGTTCATATTGGAAATAGAGCTACTGATAATTCTAGACCGTTTAATGGCTTGATTGATGAAGTAAAAGTTTATAATCGCGCGCTCTCGGCCGCGGAAGTTAAGCAATTATATAATCAGGGGAAGTAGTGGGTTTAGGGTTTCATTATTCGGGTGTTACTGGGGTGGATTCCCGCCTTCGCGGGAATGACGGGGAATTGACGGTAGTTAATTTTTAGAAAATAAAAAGCTCTTCCGGAGGGGAGAGCTTTGTTTTTTTAATCTGAACCGATTATTTTCCTTGGACGAACTTTTGGTAGAAAGGACGCAGGTCGCAGGCCTCGATTATCCGTGGATCATCGTTGGTCTTTTTGCCATTCAAGGTTACGTTTGCCACATCTAACCAGTGTTCCAACTCCGCTTTGAGTTCAGGAGCGAAAGGCGAATCAAAATTTTGTTTTTCGGTGATCTTTTTATGTGCGCTGGCCGAGTCCTTAAAGGTGAAGGTAGCATAAGTAATGATGGTCAGTGGTTTTTCGCTCGGTTTATTGATAACCGATTGGCTATAACTGATTCGTAGCTCATAACTCTGCCCCTTAAACGATAGTAGCGACTTTTCACCGTCGCTCCAAGAAATCGTGACGCTGTAACGTCCTTCCTGTCGGCCCAATTCGCACCGATAAATTTCGGCGTCTTTGTTTTGTCGCAAACTAGTAATTGGTTCTGGCGTTGACTGGGGTTGGGTTCCTGTCTGCACGGGAATGACAGTGGACGGCGGTGCCGCTGTTGGTTTGTCAACGGCGTGCTTGGACAAAACTTTGGCCCCGAGTTCGGACACTCTACCCAGTCTGGCATCATTCTGCGCGAGTGCGGTCGGTACCAGCAGCAAGCTAATCAGACCAAAAATTAGCGCCCCTGTCTTCATCATTTGTCTCCTCTGTGGTTGTGGAAGCGGTTAAGGTGCAACTGATTAAATAGCCTAACAAGTAGCTGTCTAGTTGTCAAGTAATGCGGCGGTCGTCGAGCTTGACTATTATTAGAATAAATGTTAGAATAAGGCATAAATTAGTTCTTTTTAAACCAAATACAACTAACAGGAGCATACAAATGAATCAGCAAACGAGCCAGGCTCGAGAACGACCGGTGGGATTTTCCACGGGCTGTCTCTATCGAAGTGTCGAGAATACTTATGCGCCGGAAACAGTACAGTTGCTCGCTCGGAAAAGTTCGGCGGCAATTGAAGTGATGTGCGCTTATCCCGATCATGTGTCGCGACTAGCCGCCATGATTCCAGCTTTGCAGGATTTTGACGTTAAGAGCGTCCATTTGCCAGTTCATACTCGTTACACCAACACTAAAGAAATTAGGTTGATGTTACGGGCGATTGAAAAGTTTTATCTGAAAATCGGTGCGAGCTTGGCGGTAATTCATCCGGATCTCGTCGATGATTGGCGAGTGTTCCAAGGACGCAAAATGTGTTTTGCGGTCGAAAATATGGATTCGCGCAAAGGAAGTTTTAAGCAACCGGAAGAATTTGTGCAATTTTTTGCGCAACAGCCGGACTGGAAATTAGTGCTCGATATTAACCACTGCCATGCGCATGACAAGAGTTTGGCTTTGGCTGATGAATTTGTTGAGAGTTGCGGTGAACAGTTGGCGGAAATTCACATCAGCGGCGCTGGTGTCGATCTCTATCATCAACCGCTTTATCGTACGCGTCAAGCAAAGTTTATCGCCAAAATTCCGGCTGGATCTTGCCCGATAATTATTGAAAGCCCCTGTCATCCGTCAATGCTCGTGGTTGAACTTGCGTATATACGTCAGCGACTAAAGGGAGATTAATGGTTATGAATAAGATATTGGAGACTGCTGGAAAAAAGTCCGCTCTACGTTTACGGTTTCTACTGATTTGTCAGTGGTCAATTATAGTATTAGCTTTAGTGGACTTAGTTTCTTCCTTTGATGGCTTTATGTTGCCAAGGGTGATAACGGTTGGTATGATGGGATGTCTGGCCATAGTTTGCCTTGTTTCGCTCTTTTGTTTTATTACTAGTCTCTTTTGTAGCTTAATCAAGAAATAGAACCTTCAACCGCAGTCCGCTGCGGTTTTTTTAATCTCTATAATGTGATAAAATGGAGACAACAATAATTATTTTATTATGTCTAAAAAAATTATCATTGTCGGCGCTGGTCCTGGCGGCTTAGCTTCGGGAATGTTACTCGCACACAAAGGCTTTGATGTCGAAATTTTTGAAAAGAATCCTGTGGTCGGGGGTCGCAATGGCTCAATACAATTAGGGGAGTATAAATTCGATATCGGTCCAACGTTCTTCATGATGGATTATGTGTTGCGCGAGATTTTTAAAACTACTGGTCGGGATTTAGAAGATTACGTGAAACTTACGCGCTTGGATCCGATGTATAATTTGCATTTCGGCAGTCTAAATCAAGCGATTACTATTTTTTCTGATCGCGCCAAGATGAAAGCTGAATTGGCCCGTGTATTTCCGGGTGCTGAAAAGGGTTTAGACAAATTTTATCGTAAAGAAAAAACTCGTTTTGATCGTTTGATTCCGGTCTTGTCGCATCACAACAATAATATTCTTGATGTTTTTAATTTTCGCACGATTCTGGCTTTGCCATCGTTTTCATTTGGTAAAAAGTTATATGATGTGATGGGTAATTATTTCAAACCAGAATATGCGCGCTTGTCGTTTACATTCCAGTCAAAATATTTGGGCATGTCACCATGGGATTGTCCGGGCGCTTTTGCTTTAGTGCCATACACTGAACATCAAGATGGCGTTTATCATCTCGAGGGTGGTTTATCACAGTCAACCGTAGCAATGGCTAAAGCCATTAAAGAAGACGGCGGAAAGATTCATTGCAGTACACCTGTTGCTTCGTTGTTGATTAAAAACAAAAAAATTTATGGTGTTAAATTAGCTGATGGTCGCGAAGTCTTGGCGGATAAGGTTATTGTTAATGCTGATTTTGGCTATACGATGAATAATTTAGTGCCTGCAGGTGCCGCTAGAAAATGGACGCCGAAAAAGTTAGCTAAAACTAAATTGTCCTGCTCGATATTTATGATGTATTTGGGTTTAAAGCGAACGACAACTTTACCCCATCACAGTATTTTATTTGCTAAGAATTATCGCCAGAATGTTGCTGATATTTTTTCTGGAAAATTAACTGACAAGGATTTTTCGGTTTACGTTCGTGATGCTAGTAAGACCGATAAGACGTTGGCGCCGAAGGGCAAGACCGCTTTATATGTCTTAGTGCCGGTTGCCAATAACCGCTCGGGCATTGATTGGGACAAAGTTAAAGGTAAAGTCAGAAAGCAAGCACTTAATATTCTGGCCACGGATTTTGGCTTGAAAGACATTGAGAAGGATATTGAAGTTGAAAAAATTATTACACCAGCTGATTGGGAAAAGGATTATAATGTTTATGAGGGCGCGGTTTTTAATTTAGCGCACAATCTTAATCAGATGATTTGGTTCCGACCCCACAATCGGTTTGAGGATTTTAAGAATTTGTATTTGACTGGCGGGGGAACGCATCCTGGAAGTGGCCTGCCCACGATTTATGAATCCGGTCGGATTGCGGCTCGATTGATTTGTAAGGAATTTGGGGTGAAGTATTAAATTTACTTTATTATATAAGCAGGTCATTCCTGCGAAGGCAGGAATCTGAGTCTTTCGTCATCCTGAACTGGCGAAGGATCTCATGGCTTAAGGGTGGGATCCTTCGTAAACTCAGGATGACGTGATATTTAGAATAATAAAAAAGCGCCGTCCCGAATTTCGGGGCGGCGTTGTTGTATAAGGGACTAGATTTGGTCGGGGTTGCCGTATTTGGCAATTATCTCGTGACGACGAGTTGCATCATTGATTAAGTGATCATGGTGGGATTGTCGCAAAAGCCGCAGTGATTCGTCTAATGTCGCCTGGTTCTTGGGAAACATCAGGTGATTGATATCGCAAAGCTCAGTGTCGGCTTTGACTTTAGCTCTCTCCGCTTTGCATTTTTCTTTGTGCATGAATGTCATCTTTTCAATCAAAGGCAGAAAGGACAGATCAAAATGCCGTTCGCGCAGGATGATCTTGAGTGCTCGTTCCACTTGGATGAAATCTTCCGGATTATAATCGATGCGGAGTGCTTCTTCCTTCCTGAAAATGCCACTGTAATGGAAGATGGAGTTTAGCATCGCTTCAAGTAATTTTTTGATTTCCGGCAAAACTCCAAACAGGCCGTCTAGTTGCAGAATAATGCCCAATCGTTTAATTTGAGGATCGGGAGTTCTTGCATCAAAATGGAGGCCACGATTCAAACGACTGCAAATTGTTTTGACGATGTGGTTATCTCCGGCCATCAGCACTTCATGCTTTCCTTCAAGTAGGGCCAGGGCGAAGCGGATGGCGCGCAGGTTAGCGAGCGAGGAGCTACGCATAACATAGCCAGCTAAGACTTTAGGATAAAGGCACTCGTAATGCCGGCGTTCATTATCCCTAAGAAAGACGATCAAGTCCTCCCATTCGTCGCATTCTTCCTGGTTGAAGGTCATCAGATCGCTATACGTATTAAAGCCGTTAATCGCGGCTTCGCGCAGTTCGTAGGCATTGTATTTGGAAAAAAAGTAGGGGAGTTTCAAGTGAGTGGCGCAACTCGGACGATCCAAGTATTCTTGGAGCATTTTGTTGTGCTGATAACTAGCTGGAAATGCTTTTCGGACTCGCTGAGGCACTGTTTGTTCCATAACTCTGGTCTCCTGTGTGTCCTGGTTCGGACGGTTGAAAGGAACATCCTGCCGGTTGGCATTGGCCTGATAGTAGTCGAAATTAGTTCAATTGTCAAGGAATTTGAATTAAAAAAAGCGCCGTCCCGGTAATGGGGCGGCGTCTTGCAAGAAATGTGCATGTTCTGCTTTTAGCTGGTGGCAGAAGCCAGCGGTAGTGGTAACATCATAGAGATGTTATAGATCATCTTTTCAGCCAGTGCTCTCTCGCCAAAAGATCTCTCAACTCCGACTGCAACTATTTTGCCCTCTCCGCTTTCATCGGCAGCCAGGACACGAAAGTCGCAAGCCAACAGTTCAGAATCAGTTCTGGTGATGAAGACACCGACTAAGCCCAATGTTCCATCTTTGAGTGGCGCGGTATTGTTAGCGGCGAGTAGAGCGCCGGTTGCTTCATCGGTAAGCTTGACCGTAATCCCATATTTCAGAAACTCGCCAATGAGGTTGGTTTCAAAACATGTTCTGCGGCCGTCACTCTTGCGGATGTAGACGTAAAACTTTTGCTGTTGCAGGTTTTTTAGGCGCCGTTCTTTGCGCTCTCCTTCGGCCAACATTGTAGCCTGCGCAATTTTGTTCATTAGATATGAATTCTCTGCTTCTTGTTTGCGCTTGGCTTTGGTGGCAGGCCAATAGAAAAATATAATGTAGAAGGTAATGCCAAGAATCATTGTACTAAGCAAAAACCAGCCCAACATTGTTCCACTAAACATAAGCCTCGACTCCTTTTTTCCTATCCGATGCGAGAAATCTTCGTTCACTTAAAGTGAAGAGTTTTCTAGTTCAGATATGGATTCAGGCGCACTTTTTACAAAGTGCAGTTGCCATGATACTCGCATGGCCGAGAACCTTGGAGACGCTCTCCAAAAGTATTCATTATAATATCATAGTTTAATATAAATGTCAAGAATGTGTACAGTTAACATCAAAGGGTGACATTTTGGTAAGATAAGGGTGACACTGTTAACTCACCTAAACTTAGCAAAATATATGCCAGGATCAAAGCTTAGCGCCCCTCAAGAAATAAGGTTCAGATGGTATCGTCAGGTC
>CAISTG010000004.1 GCA_903888345.1 Candidatus Buchananbacteria bacterium
ATTAAAGCGGCACGCGAGCTGGGTTCAGAACGTCGTGAGACAGTTCGGTCTCCTATCTACTATGGGCGTTGAAACTTGAGAAGGCCATCTTCTAGTACGAGAGGACCGAAGATGACGAACCTCTAGTGTACCGGCTGTTTTGCCAAAGGCATCGCCGGGTAGCTACGTTCGGTTAAGATAAACGCTGAAAGCATCTAAGCGTGAAGCTGTCTTCAAGATTAGGTTTTAAAGACCCCTCCGAGACCAGGAGGTTGATAGGCTGCAGGTGTAAGCACAGTAATGTGTTCAGCCGAGCAGTACTAATGGTTTTGTTTAATCGCAAGAATGGATAACACTAATCATAAAATTATTCGTCGTCACGCTTATAAATTTTGTTCCATAAATTTAGTTGTAATTGAGTCCAGTGTCTGGGTGCTTCGAGCGGAGATGTCACACCTGATCCCATCCCGAACTCAGCAGTTAAGCTCTCTTGCGCCGATGATACTCTTAGGGGGAAAGTAGGTAGGCGCCCGGACACTGTATTCAATTACAAAAAGAAAACTGTCGGATTTTTCCGACAGTTTTTTTTGTTCAAATTTTGTTTGTTGGTGTTTCTTGATATTTATAGTCGTAGCTGTCGGATAAATCCGACAGTCTCCCTGTCATTCCCGCGAAGGCGGGAATCCATTTTTTTTTACTAAATAAAAAAAGAGCGAAGTAATTCGCTCTGAAGTAAAAGTGCTGACTTAAAAAATAACGCCGACCAGAAAGCCGGAAAACAACTTGGCGAAGAAGCCGAAGATCGCTTCAATAACGGCACCAAGTATCGACTGCGGTAAGCCATCGAGCACGCCGGTTGATTTTTCGGATTGCGCGGGCATTGATCTTTCGCCTAACATGATAGTGTTCATCTTTGCTGGGTTCCTTTTGTTGTTGTTAAAATTTTAATAACAATCTGAATTTTCTGGCGGACAATAATTGAGCGGTCCAGTTTTTTAAATTATTGGCGGAAGAGAATTGTTGAAGATCCAGGAGATAGCGGTGGCGTTCGCTCGACTGCCGGTTTAAGAGCATCGGGATCTCTCTCGATAATCAAATTAATTAAATCTTTCGCAGTTTCTTTAGGGTGCTTAACTCGTTCGGGTCCAATATTTGGAAAGACCGAGGAATGAAAGCGTTCGCACGAAACGCAAACGCCATCTTCGGCGCCAGTGCAAGTCGGCGGACAATTAACATCAGGTTGCTGCCGTTTGGCAGGTCCAAAGTTCATAAAATCAAGAGATTGCTTGGCGAGCGCGATGGCTTCTTCGACTGTGGAAACATTACGGCCATATTGTGCCAAAGTTTTCTTGGTAAAATCTTTCTCGATATCGCTGAGCCAAATGAGAATAATTTGCGGGGTCTCAGGATTATTTTTGATGCGGTATTCATGACAACAGTAGAAGTAGCCGATTTCCGGACCAATGCCGGGCATCGGAAATTCCGGCACCATTGCCACCATAATCTTCGATGAACGAATGGCCAGGTGGTTTTGTTCTTGGTAATTATCGCCAGTATAAGTTTCCCAATCGTAAATTGATCCTTCAGGAAACGCATCACGAAACGGCTGCTTATAAAGTAGGACTCGTTGATTTCTGTCACCCGGTTTGGGATTAGGATTATCGCGCGGTCCGCCGAGAAAGATGTCATACTTGAATTCTTCTTGTATTTCCATTATTCGGGATTTCCTTCGCAGTTGGGACGGGTGAGAATAAGTTCAGGCAGCGGCTGTAAGCTTTTCCGTATATGTGCCTCATAACATGCCAACAGGTTCTTTAAATCTTTAAGTCTGTCAGCTCTGAAAACACCAATTGGGTCTTCAGTTGAAGAATTGTAAAGAAATCGCTGGTCAAAGACGCCAATTTTTCCAGAAGGTAGTCCGCGCAATTGCCACAGCTTTTGTTTACCATGGACAGCTACTTCAGGCGGACACTTATCGGTTAGAATAATTCCTGTCTTGGTTTTGATTAGAAACAAATATTTGCCGACTTTCTTAGCCATGACTAATTACTTTCCTTTCTTCGGGTTGAATCCGGGGCACTCAGTCACCGGCCCCTCACAGATCAGACAGCCACCATTCTCTTTTTGCGGTTGGCAACAGTCGATTGGTTGGCAGGTTGGGCATAGACACGGCAAGCCGTTACATTCGGGGCGCTTGCGATAATTACAGATTGGTTCAGTGCTAGTCGCTATTCCAGTTTTTGCAGTCATGTTGATGCTCCTTCTTATCCGTTGGAACGGATGGTTTGGTTGTCAAAGTCCGATTATGTGGTTAAATCTTACCATTTTTTGCTATTTTGTCAATGTTGATTCTTTTCGATAATTTGGTTATAATATCTATACAATTTATACGAGTGCGGGTATTGTATAACGGTCATTACCCCAGTTTTCCAAACTGGTGACAGGAGTTCGACTCTCCTTACCCGCTAAGCATAAAAAGACTGTCTTCCTGACAGTCTTTTTAAATTAATAAATTGAGAGTCGAACTAGGTAGCGAGTGAGATATTAGGCGAAGCGGAAGCGTAGCCTAATAATCGAACGACGGCAAATGCGACCCCGGGAGCATTTGGCGGGCTACCCAGGGCAAGTGAACCCGCCGCTTTCTGGCGGCGGGTGAAGGCGAAAAACTCTCCTTACCCGCTAAGCATAAAAAGACTGTCTTCCTGACAGTCTTTTTAAATTAATGAATTGAGAGTCGAACATAGTCGTTTTGGCTGTTGTGATTGTATTGGGGCTGGCCGGTCTGGTTCAGGCTGCTACTACTGTTAACTTGAGTACAGCTGACAACTTTGTTGTTTTGGCTGGCTCAACAATTACTAATACTGGGTCAAGCGTAATTAATGGTGATTTAGGTTTAAGCCCAGGTTCTGCGGTTACGGGCTTTCCACCGGGCATTCTTAATGGTACTCAACATATTGCTGACGCGGTAGTGGTTCAGGCCAAAACAGATTTAGTTAATGCCTATAACGTCGCTGGTCAAACTCCAGTTGTCACAGTGCCAACAGAATTGGGTGGAACAACAAAAAATTCGGGTATTTATAATTCGGCTGATGGAACTTTCGGTATCACGGGCACTTTAACTTTAGATGCACAGGGCGATCCTAATGCCGTGTTTATTTCTAATGACGAAAAGCTACATCTCAATTTAATTACTTGTGAAGGAATTTGGAGCAAAGCGCAGCAGAGTTATTCCAAAAGATTAGTGGTATTTGCCGATCGAGAGTAATTTTAATTAAAATTTTAGGATTTAAAAGACCGCCTCAGCATTGCTGCTGGGCGGTTTTGTTGTCAGTACAATTATTTAGTCGGCACGGTTATTTGTGCACCCTCTTTCAGGTAGGCGATAGTTTCCGGCAGCATCAAACGTCCACCGCCATCAGAGTTGTCATGCAAACGACCCTGAGCGTCAAACGAAAGATCAGGAAATTCTGGCGTCAATTGGGTGATTAGCGGTCGCAGATTTTCAGCATACAAACCGCTACCTGTTCCCAGACTGATATCGGGATTAATTTCGGCAATCGCTCGCAAGTAAAGACGAACGTCGTCGAGTGGCAGTTCCTGTCCGAGACCACGACTGAAATCGACTAAGACATAGTCGATCAGATTACCATAAACAGCCTTAATCTTGCAGGCCACTTGCATCGGCGTCATTAACTGGTAACCAGCTAAGTGTGGCGAAACTTGCAAAACATACTTCAGGCGTGGATATTGCGTCTTGACTCGCTGTAAGGCTTTGGCTTCCGGCCAAACCATATTCAATTGGATGCCATTAATCTTCTCGCCGCCATAATCCATTGACAACATCAGTTGGTCGTAAAGATTTTCTGGCGCCCGCGTATTAAAGTGTAAGCAATTAAAAAGGTAAGGGGAGTCAATCACAATTTTGCGAATCAAGGAGCAGCGAGGAAACTGGCCACTCAAAGAATTGACTTGACCGGCTAGTGTCGTCGAGCTGATCAGGATGCCAATCATGAGCAAGCGTTGCGGAGTCTCATTTTGACAGAGTTCCGCCCAACACTCGCGACAGCGTTCTACCTCGTCTAACTCCATAAATCCCGTGACCCCAATATACGGCTTCGCTTTATTCATATTACCTCCGTTGTTGCGTTGAGTACAAATAATGTAAGGTACAACCAGTCTTGGTGGAACTAATAGAAGTAGTTCACCGCCTATCCTGACTCTTCAGTTTGATTTTTCGATTATATTTTAACCAACTAACCAGTTAGTGAAGAGTTTTCCCTTAAGGATTAGTTAATTTATCATAAAGATTAGTAGTTGTCAACTAGGGCTAGATGTGTTATATTGGCTATATATGGACGATATTTTACCGATTATAATTACTGTTTTAGGGATAATTATTTTATTATTCGTGGGTTTGGCGATTTACGCCTTGTCATTTTTTACTAGCCTAAATTATGCCATCTATATTGTAGTGGGGGCAACTTCTTTATTGCTCTGCGCGCTTATTTTTTGGTTGATACCTAGTGTGGACAATAAAGATGCCATCATGATGATGCGAATTATGATTATTATTGTCTTCTTTGCCTCCTTAGCTGTGCTTATTGCTAATGTTATTAAGGCATTTGCTATTAAATAAGAAATCAGTTAAGATGTTCTTAATTAGTAAATTTGACCAATAGGAGAAGTCCTAAACATAATTTAACTTAAATCTATGGAAGAAGAAAAAGAGTTCAAGGATTCGCCAGACGGTGAATCTATTCTAGTACCTTCCGAAAACCAAGACACCGAGAGCCAAGCTGTGCTCGAACAGCCGGAATTGCCTTTAGAACAGTCCGTTGGTGAACCAATGGCTGATGAGTTGTTGGAAATTACTACTGAGGCTACCGCAGCTGCTGAAGCTGATACTGAATCAGTTGAGGCTCCTAGCGAAGTAATCGACGAAGTTTCAAATGAAGCCAGTTCGGAGTCTGCTGAAGCGGCTGAAATGGCTACTGAAAATCCGGAGGCAGCGCCGACCACTGACGAGGAAGCTATTGAACCAGTGCCGATTGAAGCCGAAAGTAATGGTGAAATTGTTAGTGAACCGAGTCTCATCGTCCCGGCGGCCGTTAAAGTGGTGGCAGATAAAAAAATCAAATTTAATACAATTGTTGCGATTATAGTCGCTTTAATTCTCGTATTGGTAGTAGTATTCTTAATGTCACAAAAGACTGCTAGCAATACTAGTACCAACTCCGATGTCAAGGTTAGTGTTGACGGTAGTATTGAACAAGGCAAGGTCAGCATTCTTGAGGAAGTTAAAGATGACATTAAAGTATCATTAGACGGCAACGATAAACAGACCTGGACTAAAACTAAAGTCATGGCTTTCTTTGGTAATACTCAGAAAAACACTAATACTGCGGATTGTACCCATACTTATCCTTTAACGCGAGAGATTGATAAGAAGTATGATTCAAATATTTTAAATTCAGTCTTAGCTTTGCTACAACCGTTAACGAGCACCGAAAAAGAAGCTGGTTATGTGTCGGTGATTCCTGATGGCAGTTTATTAAAATCGATTAAGTTAGATGATTCCGGGGTGGCCACTGCTACTTTCACTGGTAATTTAAATAAAGCCGCCGGCTCTTGTGCCGTAACCGCCATTAAAGCTCAGATTAAAGATACGTTATTACAATTTGCGTCCGTTAAATCTGTAGTGATTTGTATTGATGAAAACTGCAAAGAAGATGAGATCCTCCAACCCTAGTCCTATGCTTGTTTTGCTATAGGTGTTTGTTGTTTGCCTCGACCGGAGTCGTGCCCCGTCGAGGCTTTTTTTGTTGGATTTTTTATGGCGAAAATGTTATAATCAAAGTGAAAAATACTGCCTATGTTTTGGTTTCCCCTAGCAATCGTTTCCTATGCTCTTAATTCCGTCGCTTTGTTGATGGATAAATTTTTATTGACCAAAAAAATTCCTAATCCCGCCATTTATACGTTGGCAATTAGTTTAATGGGTATGGTAGCCGTAGTTTTACTACCCTTTGATTGGCAACAGCCAGGTGGGTCCGAAATTTTTTGGGCTTTAATGTCGGGAATTGTTTTTACGCCTGCTCTTTATTTCATGTTTTTGGCGCTCAAAAATGGTGAGTCGTCACGAATTGTGCCATTCTTAGGCGGTCTACAACCGATTATCATCTTGCCTTTAACTTGGTATTTTTTGGGTGAAAATTTTTCGTCCACATTTTTTGTTGCCTTATTCTTGTTTTGTGTCGGCACCGTTTTAATCTCCTATGAAAAAGGGCGTGCCAAGCATGCTGCTTATTGGTATGGTTTGATTTCAGCCATCTTATTCGCCTTATCCTTAGTTATGGTGAAGTGGGTATATTTGCGTACGGATACCTTTATCACTCCTTTTGTTTTGACGCGTCTTGGATCGGCTGTGGCCGCCTTACCGTTATTACTAATGCCGGGCGTCGTTTTCTTTAAGTCTAAAGTGGCGATCAAAAAAGTTAAGCAACCTTGGACTTTGTTAGTAATTGGACAGGCGAGCGGCGCTTTAGCCTCGGTGGGTGTGAATTTAGCCATCGCCATCTCGACTAATGCGACCGCGATTATTAATGCGATGCAGGGTTTGCAATATGCGATTTTATTTGTGGCGGTTTTAGTTCTTACCAAATTCTTTCCGAAAATTTTAAAAGAAAATATGAGTGCGGCGGTGTTGCTGCAAAAAGCCATCGCGACGAGTTTGATAATTTTGGGTTTAGTGCTCATTGCTTTTTAAACGATACGTCATTCTGAGTGAAGTGAAGAATCTCTGAAATAACACGGGATCCTTCATCCGCCGCGGCGGATTCAGGCTGACGTTGTTAGAATAACTTATGAAATTTAAATTAACATTGAAGTTTTATATTATAACCGCAATCATTGTGGTATTGGTCGGCGCCTTCGCCTCGACTTATTTTTTGAAATTCAATCAACCAATGAATTGGGGTGTCACTTATTCGTGGTCTTATACTCGTGATGAATTAGGTTTGGATCCCAAGGAGGTTTACGTGGCAATTCTTGATGACTTAAAAGTTGATCGGATTAGATTGTCGGCTTACTGGAATGAGATTGAGGAGCAAAAAGGTGTCTATGATTTTTCGCAGCTAGACTATTTAATGACTGAGGCGAAGAAACGCAACGTTAAAGTAATTTTGGCAGTAGGACGACGTTTACCGCGTTGGCCGGAATGTCATGATCCGGCTTGGACTTCGAGCACGAACTCTATTGAGGTTGATGAGCGCCAATTAAAGTTTGTTGAAGCCACGGTTAGACGTTACAATAAATACGACAATATTCTTTATTGGCAGGTGGAGAATGAACCATATCTGTCGACCTTCGGTATTTGTCCGGCACCTAATCCCAGTCTACTAAAATCAGAAATTAAGTTAGTAAAAAGTTTAGTGTCGCAACCGATTTTGGTGACTGATTCGGGAGAGTTATCTACCTGGTGGCCGATTAGCCATAGCGGGGGAGACATTTTAGGCACAACCTTGTACCGCGTAGTTTATAATCAGACGATTGGTTATTTCCGCTGGTTTACGCCACCTTTTTTCTATTGGGCGCGAGTCGAATTAATAAAAAAAGTTTCACCGATCAAGCGCGTGATTGTCGCCGAGTTACAAGCCGAAAGTTGGCATAAAGCGTATAAGAATTTAGCTGAAATGACGCTGGCGGAGCATAATGAGTCCATGAGTATCAAGCAGTTTAAGGATAATATTAAATTCACGCGCGAAGCTGGCTTTGATGAAGCCTATTTGTGGGGTGCGGAATGGTGGTATTTAATGAAAGTTAAAAATAATTATCCCGGCTATTGGGAAGAAGCGAAGAAGTTGTGGAATCAATAAGAAAGTAAGAATATTTAAAGTAAATAAATGTCACTAGCAGCAAAAATTGCCAAAAATACTATTTATCAAATCACCGGCAAGGGCGCGGGGATGTTGTTGGGTTTGGCGACTGTCGCCTTGATGACGCGTTATTTGGGGCGGCAGGGCTTTGGTTATTACACTATTATTATTTCTTATCTGCAATTTTTCGGTGTGCTGATCGATTTTGGTTTACAAATGACAACTTCGCAATTGTTGGCTAAACCCGGAGCGAATCAGAGTCAAATTTTTGGTAATCTGCTCGCCGTGCGTTTATTGTCGGCCCTAGTTTTTATTGGCCTCGGATCAATTATCGTCTGGTTTTTGCCGTATCCTTATGAGGTCAAGATTGGCGTTGGCGTGGCTGCTTTTTCCTTCTTTTTTATTTCTTTGCAATCAGTCTTAATTGGTTTATTTCAGAAACACTTAGCGATGGCTGAAGTGGCGATGGCCGAGGTTTGGGGTCGGCTGATTTTATTAATTGGTGTTTGGTTAACGATTACTTATAATTGGGGCTTTTTGCCGATTATCGCGGCGATTGCTTTGGGTAGTTTTGTTAACTTTATAATTCTCTATATTAAGTCGCAGACCTATATTCGTTATCGTTTAGCTTGGGACAAAAAAACGCTCAAAGAAATTTGGGACGTTTCTTGGCCGTTGGCAATTACGATTTCTTTGACCTTGGTCTATTTTCGTGCCGATACTATCGTCTTGTCGTTGGTGCGGCCGGCGGAAGAAGTTGGTATTTATGGTGCCGCTTATAAAGTGCTCGAAATTTTGATTCAATTTCCTTATTTATTTTTGGGTTTGCTCTTGCCACTCTTAACGGAATTCTATTTAGTTAATAAAGACTTATATAATAAAATCTTGCAGAAGGCGTTTGATTTTTTGGCGATTATAGCGGTGCCGATTGTTTTTGGTTGCTGGGTGTTAGCAGAAAAGTTAATGATTTTTGTTGCTGGTCCTGATTTTGCTGTTGCTGGCCAACCACTCCGGATTTTAATTATTGCAATGGCGATGATTTATTTCGGCGCGCTCTTCGGTTATGCAATTGTTGCCACGGGTCAACAAAAAAAGATGATCGGCTTTTATTTATTCGACGCTGTTTTTTCTTTGATCGCTTATCTAATTTTTATTCCAGCCTTTGGAATTGTGGCAGCGGCTATTTTAACCGTTTTAACCGAAACACTGATTACTATTCCCGCTTTTTGGTTAATTAGAAAGACGACTGACTTCCGTTTGCATTTCGGTGTTTTCTTTAAGGCGATGATCGCGGCAATAATTATGTCAGTGATTTTAATAGGGCTATTTAGTCAATCGGTTATCACTTTGATAATTGTCGGCGCCATTGTTTATTTTGTGGTTTTGTATTGGTTGCGTGGCTTCCGCAAAGAAGATATTTTGGCCATGATCGGCAAAAATAAGTTAGTTTAATTTTTTCAATTAGTAATTTTTTTATGTTCACTTATATTATTTTGGTTTTGGCTGCTGCCGCTTTTTTGTTTGTAGCCTTCGCGCGGCCGATTTGGGCGCTTAGTATTGTGGCCTTTTTGTTGCCGACATATATGATTAGGTTTACTATCGGTCTAATACCTTTTACATTTTTAGAAACTTTAATTATATTGCTGGCGCTCGTCGTGCTTATTACCAAAAAATTTGATTGGGAAAAAATTTATCATGATTCTTTGTTTTGGCCAATTATCGCTATCTTAATTACTTCCACCATTGCTGTCGTGGCCTCCTATTCTCCGATTCAGGGGGCGGGATTATGGAAGGCCTATTTCGTTGAACCAGTAATTTTTTATTGGTTGATGCTGAGTTTGATTGACCGTCGGAGGTACTTGGAAGGCCTGTTTTGGGCCTTGGGTGGGTCGGTAATATATTTGAGCCTAATAGCCATATTCCAGAAGATCTTTGCTGTAGGTGTGCCACAGGCCTTTATGGACCCTGCTGGAGGGGTAGATCGCGTTGTTTCCGTCTTTGGCTATCCCAATGCGATTGGCCTATTTTTTGGCCCAATTATCATCTTATTTCTTGGCTTTCTGTATTATCGCAATCCAGACTCATTATTGCTCTATTTATCTAATGCCAACCGTTTTTGGTTTAAGGCGGCGGTGATCATTTTGGGTGTTTTTACTATTGTTTTGGCTAAATCAGAGGGTGCGATTGTCGCCATTGTTGTTTGTGCCTGGTTGATGTTGGTTTTTAATAGAAAAACGAGATTATTGATCTTGGTTGTGACTGGAGTCTTTGGGGTAGAGTTATTAATTAATTCACCTTTGCGTGAATTCATCGCTTTTAAGCTATTCTTACAAGATTGGTCTGGTCAAATTCGACGGATTATGTGGGGTGAAACTTGGGCGATGTTAAAAAATAATTGGTTTTTTGGGGCTGGATTAGCTGGTTACCCGGTAGCGATTGTGCCTTATCACGCTAAATGGTTTGAGATTTTTCCCTATCCGCATAATATTTTACTTAATCTCTGGGTCGCCTTGGGTATTCCTGGATTATTGGCTTTTGTCTGGCTGGGATTAGCATTTATTTGGCTAAATTTAAAAAATTTCTTCGGTATCGTGTATGAAAAAGGCAAGAATTTGTCATTTGATAAGATTGCCAGCTTGTTATTTTTGTTAGTAGGTTTAGAGATGGTGATTCATGGATTAGTTGACGTGCCGTATTTCAAAAATGATTTGGCAGTTTTGTTTTGGATTTTGGTGGGTGCCGCTAGTTTGAATGCTAAGTTGGTGCAAGAAAAAAATAACTAAAAATAGCCAAAAACGTATTATTTATTGACTTTTATCGATAAAAGGTGTATAATTAGAGTGTTGTGAGTTTTCTTGGTTTAGCGCATTGATAGCGCGTTAAATCGTTAGTTTAATTAAGCGTCAACTAAAGCGAATCGAGAAGGTCGGCTTACACATCTTAAAAAAGTTATTTTACAACAAAAATATGGCTTTAAAGCTATTTGTCGGCAATCTAAGCTTCAGCATGACTGAAGATGAATTGAGAGATTTATTCTCCCAAGCCGGCACCGTTCAGACCGCGACTATTATCAAAGATAAGATGTCCGGCCGATCAAAGGGATTTGCTTTTGTAGAAATGTCTTCCGATGAGGAAGCCCAATCCGCCATTGAAATGTACAATGGTAAGGAAATTGGCGGCAGAGCAATCGTCGTCAATGAGGCTCGCCCTATGGAAAAACGCACTGATGACAGAGGCGGTTTCCGTGGTGGTAACAGCGGAGGTTTTTCCCGAAACAGATACTAAACCTTTATTAAAAACAACTCGCTTCGGCGGGTTGTTTTTTTGTCTAAATTTTGGTACGATAAGGGAAGTTTTAAGTGTATTTTAGAGAAAATAATTATTTGATCATGAACGATATTAAAGCTATTTTATTTGATTTTATGGGCGTCTTATTATTTAAGCGTTCTGATTATCTATCTGATCCTTTAGTTGATGCGATTGACAAGGAGATGGGGCAAGTAACTGATGAGATTGTGTTTAAGCAAAAGATGTTAAGTGAACATAATCTAAGTGAGGCTGAATTTGAACAAGTAACGAAGAAAATTGGCGAAAAGTATGAGGCCAATCAAGTGCTCTGGAAGTTATTGCCGGAATTAAGAAAAAAATATAAATTAGGAATTGTTAATAATGGTGCAATATTGACTCTGCCGATGTTTGAGGCCGAATATGGCATAAAAAGTAAGTTTGATTTATATGTAAACTCAGCGATTGAAGGAATTAAAAAGCCGGATCCTAGAATTTTTATGATAGCTGTCGAACGATTGGGCATTAACCAGAGTGAATGTCTGTATATGGATGATTTAATTGTAAATGTTGAAGCGGCAGAAAAGTTAGGCATGAAAGTTATCTGTTGGGATAATAAAGAGCAGGGAATGAAAAAGTTTTTAGAGTTTGTTGGTGGTTAAAATATGGAGAGGTGTCTGAGTTGGTTTAAGGTACCGCTCTCGAAAAGCGGCAGGGGTTTATAGCCCCTCGGGAGTTCGAATCTCCCCCTCTCCGAAAATAAAAAATATGCGATCAGTCTTGCATGCTAAAATCCATCAAGCAACAGTGACCGAAGCTAATCTTGCTTATGTCGGCAGCATTACGATTGATCAGGAATTAATCGATCGGGCTGGTTTGTGGTTGGGTGAGAAGGTTTTGGTGGTTAGTAATACTACTGGCGCGCGCCTGGAAACTTACATTATTGCCGGCGAGCGTAATTCTGGAGTTATTTGTATGAATGGTGCCGCCGCTCATATCATTAAGGCAGGTGAAGAAATAATTATCATGGGTTTTGAATTGACCGATAAGCCGATCGAAGCCAAAATTGTTTTAGTTGATCAGGCTAACAAATTCTTAAAATATTTATAATCAAGTAAATATGGATTTAGCTAAACAGTACGATGATTTTGCTGCTGATTTTTCTCGGGTTCATGATGTCGGCGAAAATAGTAATCGTGATAACCGGCAAAAATTTTATAGCGTTTTGAATTTTATTAAGCCGGGAATGAAGTTGCTTGATTTGGCCTGTGGCGACGGCTTGGATTTAGTTTATTATAAAAGTTTAGGTGCCGAAGTTTATGGTCTTGATGCCTCGGCAGAGCTTATTAAAATTGCCAAAGAGAGATTGCCAGCTGATGATATCGTCGTTGGCTTATTTGATCAGACTCACTATGCTGATGCTAGTTTTGACGTGATTCTTTCCAAGTATGCCATTCAAACTTCAGCCGATATGGCTTCAGTATTTAAAGAGATCGCGCGCATTATAAAGCCGGGAGGAATCTTGGTGTATTTAGTGACACATCCTTTCCGTCAATACTTTGAAAAGAAAAATTCTACTGCCGATTATTTTCAACAAGAAGTGGTTGAGGCTAGTATCTTAAATAACTCTATTATAGTACGTGAACCATCGCATACTTTTAATGAATATTTTACCGCTGAATTTTTAAACGACTTTGATATTCAATTATTTCAAGAACAATGGGATGCTTCCGCTGAACAGATTGACGGCAAAAAGTATCCAGGTTATTTTATTGTTAAAGCGCAAAAAAGAATTTAACATGGATAATAAAACTTACAACAAAGAAGATTTCACGACTGAGATATTACCAAAAGGGGAATATCAGAATTGTATTTTTACTAATTGTAATTTTCATGGTTGTGATTTATCTAATTACAAATTTTTTGATTCGGAATTTACTGGTTGTGATTTAAGCTTAGTAAAAACGGCACAAACAACTTTAGCTAATGTGGCTTTTAAGGGCAGTAAATTGTTGGGTTGGCGCTTTGAAAATTGCGCCGAGTTTGGCTTAGCGGTCAGCTTCGATAATTGCTTGTTAGATCACTCTTCATTTTTTAAAACTAAATTGAAAAAATCAATCTTTAAAGATTCGCAATTGCATGAAGTAGATTTTACTGATTGTGATTTGACTGAGGCGGTTTTTAATAATTGTGATTTGGCCAAAGCGATTTTTCGCTCTACGAATTTAGAAAAAGCAGATTTACGTTCATCATATAATTACGCAATTGATCCGGAAAACAACAAGATCAAGAAAGCCAAATTTTCTTTGGCGGGAGTTCCGGGGTTATTGGTTAAGTATGATCTAAAGATTGAAATATAATTAAATTTATGTCGATTATAATTACTTATTTTGTTCATGGTACAACTACTGATAATGAACAGAAACTTTCCTCTGGTTGGAACGATGTGGAATTATCGGAGTTGGGCATTAGACAAGCGATAGAATTAAAAGAGTTAACCAAAGATCAGGACTTTGATGTTGTATTTTGTTCTGATTTAAAGCGTGCCATTAGGTCCGCCGAGCTATGTTTCGAGGGTAGGGCACCGATTATTATTGATACCCGTTTAAGAGAGTGTAATTATGGAACTTATAATAGTCACCCGTCTAGTATTGTCGAACCAATGCAAGAGACTAAGGTTTCTGAAAGATTTCTAGAAGGAGAGAGTTGTGAAGATGTCAAAAATAGAATTGCTGATTTTTTAGAATTTTTAAAACTTAATTATGCTGGCAAGCGAGTGGCAATTGTGGCACACAAAGCTCCGCAACTAGCGCTTGACGTTTTGTTGACAGGTAAAACTTGGGAGGAGGCTTTTGCTCAGGATTGGCGAAAGCTCAAAGCCTGGCAGCCTGGTTGGCCTTACGAAATTAACTAATTTTTTGACAAATAAAACAGCCGCTCGATTTCCCATCGGGCGGCTTTGTTGTTGAGACGAATGTGCGTTTGTCATCGGTTACTGGAGTTCGATCTCCACCAACCGGCGATTAATGTCGTACTTGTACTGCTCCTGGCATTTCTTGGTCAGGGCGTCTTGGAAGGCCAGAACGTCTTCCTTGGTGGTCAGTGAAGCGAGCGTCCATAGCACCCAGCGGTAGGGGCTATCGCTAGGGAGATTGCGATCTTCGGTCAGAAACTCCAGCTGGCCAAACGGATCAAGCTGTAGCAACTTCACATAGATGGCGTCGCAGAGTTCTCCACGCTCGAGATACTCTTCGTGCGCGTGGCATTCAAGATTCTCTGCCACTTCGATGAATTCCCGGAGCGTCTTCGTATCTGTGATTTGCTCATGTGTCTTGACGACACGCAGAGTTGCTGCGCGCACCAATGCGTAGGCAGCAATTTCCCATTTCATGGAGCTTTTGTCCCAGCCAAAGGGATGCTCAGAGAGCTCCTTTTTTAATACATTGATTTCGGCTAGTGTCGTCTGTTCCGCGATTTCCTTGGAGAAATCATCGAAGAGCATCGCGGTCACGGTGAGGTGGCTTTTCATGGACTTGATGACAGCTCGCCTGGTGACGAAGTTCGGTGCCGATTTGACGTAGGCGTTCGACGCTTCATCACTGAAGCCATCGCGTCCGACCAGTTGCCAGGCGCGGTGGAATTCGTCATAGCTGGAAAAGTTGTCGGTATAGACGACCGTGCGACGCGCCCAATATTCGGGCAGCCGTTTGCTGGTCCAGTACTTTTCCAGGTCGTCCAGCCGCAGGTAGTAGAGGCCGTAGGAAACGTTTTTTGACGCTAGAGCGTCGAACAGATTGGCGCCCTTGGTTTCGCAGAGGGCTCGAGCGGTTTCTACCCACTCTTTTTCTTCTGCTTTCTTGGCGCGTCTTTCTTCTTCATTCTGACGCGCCGCTTCCTGTTGGCGCAAGGCCCAGGCGGCCAACTCTTGTGCTGCGGCTTCCTTTTTGTCCTTTTTGGCCTGTTCGTACTCGTCTTGCTTCCGCTTTTTTTCTTTGATTTCAGAAAGGGAACATTTGACAATAATCGCGGCGATAGCAGCAACTACGACAAGGATTCCCAGAAAAAACAGACAGATTCCAGTCATGGAACTCATAATCTTTCTCCATGCCACCTTGCGATGGCTCTTGTTGTAAGGTCCGACAACACCCAGAATTGACCCTTGCCAATCTTAGTGTAATATCTAATTATAGCATATAGTGTTAAATTTGTCAAGTAGTTATCAACAGCCTATTAATTTTTATGTTTAAATTTAGCTAAAATATTTATCGTATATACTTGATTATCGCTTAAATTAAAGCAAATCTTGGCGCGTGACCGAATTATCAATATTTCAGTGCGAAGTTTTTATTTGAGGATAAATTTCGGTTTTAGTCAAATTAGGAGTATAATTAAAGTAATTAATACCTTAATTTATGAAACTTAAACACTTGTATCTAATTTTGTGTGTGATCGCTGTTATTTTAACTTATTCGCAAATGCTGCCGTTTCTGGCGGCCAACAATAATGACATTCTGGTTTTGTTTCAGCAGATGTTTATTAATCAGGGAGTAGGGTTCTTTTCCATGGATCTCTTAGTTTTATCACTCGTCGCTTTGGTTTTTATGATTGTCGAGACTAAGCGCTTGCATTTAAAATATCTCTGGTTGCCAATAGTGGCGATTTTTATGGTCGGCATGTCGTTGGCGTTGCCGTTATTTTTATTTTTGCGTGAACTACAATTAGAAAAATCTAAAATATAAATTTATGAAATTCAAATGGAATTATGCAGTGATCCCACTCAGCGTGATCGCTATTTCAGTGGCCGGCAGTTTAGTGACTGGCGGTAATATGAATTGGTATCGCGCTTTGAATTTGCCCCCAATCGCGCCACCAGGTGCCTTTATTGGCGCTGTCTGGACCGTAATCTTTATCCTGTCAGCTATTTCCATCTTATTATTTTGGAATAAAGAAAAAAATAAAAAAGTAAAAAAGAATCTGGCGGAGTTATTTTTACTTAATGGGTTATTAAATTTATTATGGAGCATCGTCTTTTTCGGCTTGCATTTGATCGGTTGGTCGATTGTAGAAATGCTGGCTTTAAATATTACTAATCTCGTATTGATCGTCTGGCTCTGGCGCCGGAAAAAGCAGGCCGCCTCGATCCTCTTGTGGCCGTATTTTGCCTGGGTTAGTTTTGCGACCTACTTGGCCTATTCAGTGTGGTTACTAAATCGTTAGGTCTTGAACAATATATCAGATTATGCTATGCTAATTTGATATCAATATGACTAGCAACAATAAAACAATCGGTTTAGTGCCGGTGATAGCGGCAATTCTGGGTAATTTCACCGTTACCTTTTTGAAATTTGCCGCTTTTTTCTTTTCCGGTTCCAGTGCGATGTTTTCGGAAGGCATCCATAGTGTCGCGGACACCGCTAATCAGGTATTTTTAGCGGTCGGCTTGCGTCGGTCTAAAAAGCTACCGGATGAGGATTTCTTATATGGCTATGGTAACGAACGATTCTTTTGGGCGCTCATATCGGCCTGTGGTATTTTCTTTATCGGTGCCGGTGTTACTATCTACAAGGGTATTAATACTTTACTTACTGCTGGTGAAGTTCACTTTAATTTTTTTACAGTTATTGTCTTGTTAGTGTCGTTCGTGATTGAGTCGATTACTTTGGGTTTGGCGATTTACGAATTACGCACGCATAATCCCGGTAAGTCGGCGTTAGAAATTTATGCTGATGGTGATCCCTCCACTTTAGCCGTTTTATTAGAAGACAGTGTCGCCTTAATTGGTATCTTGGTGGCGTTCGCCAGTATCGGTTTGAGTTATTTAACTGGCCAAACATATTTTGATGCTATCGGCTCGATTATTATTGGTTTGATGTTAGCGGTCGTGGCGATTATTTTGATCACCAAGAATCGCGAATATTTAATTGGCCGTGCTATTCCTGATGATTTGCAAGATGATATTATCGATGTTTTGGAGGCAGAACCGGCAATCGAAAAGATTTTAGACTTTAAATCCCAGACTCTTGATGTCGGCATTTATCGCATTAAGTGTGAGATCGAATTTAATGGTTATGTCTTACTGAAAGAAATTTATCAATCGCGCGGCACGACCCTACGAGAGGACTATAATGATGTTAAAGATGATTTTGAAGAATTCAAAAAATTCTGCGCTGATTATGCTGATCGTTTACCGCGCTTAGTGGGTAAGAAAATCGATGATATTGAAAATACTCTAAAGCTGAAGTATCCTAGTATTAAGTATATCGATATTGAAATCAATTAAAATTTACGATAAAAAAATCCCGCTGCTATGGCGGGATTTTTTAATGAGATTATTTATCTGACTTTATCAGTCAAGATGGTGAAAATTGTTTTGATACCCTTGTCGACGTTTTTGATGTTTTTGAGACTAACGGATTCATCGCCGACATAACCCATCATTTCATTTTTGGCGGCATTAAAGGAGAAGTGCATATCGCCTAATTGCTCGGCGGCTAGATGGTTGATTGGCGGTGGTACATCAAAATTTAATTCGCCACCCTTGTAAGAAATATTCTTGACAGCGAAATCGGCAGCGTCGGCAGCTGAGTATTCTTTGGCAACGCCGAAGTGACGGAAGATACTATCTAATGATTTGCCAATGCCCCGTTCGTTATGAGTATTGGCCATCAAGTCAGTTACTTTTTGCCATTCACTCATAGTTGCAGAGTCTTGGTAACTCTCGACATTAGTTGGTAGCGGGAAAATTTCAGAAGTTGGTGCAGTGACTTGTTCGACGCCGGTAGTAGCGAGTGTTTCGGAGGTACCGCCGGTCCCAGTCATTAAGTGCTCAGTTCTTAGCGGACCAACGGGTAAGTTATCGGGAATATGACCAGTTGCGTTGGCGGCGTGAATAGCTGCTTCCTGCGATTGTTGTAAGGCATGGGCGGCGGCATCGGCCGATAATCCTTGATTATGTAGTTGGCTCATCGTGTCATAGGCCTGTTGATTCAGATGGATGCCTTTGGGTAGATGTTCGACAACCTGTTGATTGAAAGCATTATTGGCTTCGATATGTTTAACCGCTTCGGCTGATAAATTACTGGCTTGCTCGGCGAAGGATTCCTTATTAAACATTCCACCGATTACTTCGTTGAAGTGATCGTTCTGGGAAATTTTTTCTAAGTCAGCAGGAGTTAAAATATCAATGTTAGCCCCTTTATGTAAGCCAAAGAGTTCGGGATTTTTAGCAATTTGATCTTTGATGTTATCAATGATGTGAGTTTCTCGGCCGTCAGAAATACTGGGGGCATGTAAATGATTAATTAAGGTATCAACTTTTTTATCAATGAGGCCCCAGAGGTGAGGAGACTTGTCGCCATGAACGCCTCGCATTTCTTTAATGGCATCGGCAAGTGGATTAACTTTCGGAGCTTCGATAACCGCGGCAGCAGCACCCGTTGGGTGTGCTTGTTCTACTGCGGCAGCAGCAACATTAGGACTGGTCGGAGTGCCGGCCTCAATGGGAGTCCCCCAATGTGAATGAATATAATCCATGGCCACATGACCAATGGTTGGTGCCAGCGCCGCCGCTAGACCAACGGTAATCATGCCACCATATTTGAGTAAATCCTTTTTTTGTTTATCTGAAAGAGCGCTATCTTTGAGGGTTTGTAATTTAAGCGCTAGTGATTCTGGTGTGTCATTATCGGTGATTTTCATGGCTTCATAATCATTATTGCCCCACTTTTTTTCACCAATTGCTTTAAAAGCTCTTTCTGCTGTCCACATGGCCATCGGAACACGGGTAATCCACATTTCACGAGCCGCAATAGTTCCAAGGCCCAGTAAGACAGCCGTGAACGCTCGTTGATAATTATTACCGCCACCCTTAACCATGAAGCCACTAATGGCTGATGTGACTTTTTGTGGAAACTTTAATATTCGACTATCAGATCGTTTAATTTTATCTGATAATCCCTCGATTGCAGTCATTTCTTTCTCGAATGTTTTCTGATCAATTTTCTGAAGTGTTGATAATGATTTAATAATATCAGCACGTTTTTCTACTTCAACATCAGCTAGTAATTCATCATTATCTTTAATAAAATCATTGAAGACAAATTTGCGATTGCCGTTGATACGTTTTTGTTGGGTGATGGCCGCTTCAGTAAAAAATTGTTTTAAGAAAGCCTCCCGACTGTCGGGATCAGCTTCGAGGGCAGCTCGCATTTTGGCATACTTGGCATCAACTAGCTTCTTTTGTCTGCGGTCGGTGACAAAATTATCAACCACTCTTGCTCCGGCGATTGTTGCCACGGTGCCGATACCGGCAGTGGCGCCAGTTAAGAGAGCGGCGGCCCCAACACCGGCACCAATGCCAAGATAAACACCAAATTTTGTTAGTTTTGCTTTACGAGCCGCAGCAATGTTTGTGCTGGCCTCATCAGCGGTAGTGACATCAGCTAAACGCCCAGCATTGATTTCAATCAAAGCTAGTTTTCTTAATCGTTCTTCCTGGTTACTGATTAAATCCTCGGCTTGTTCTAAGGTTAAGCCGGTTTCTTTGGCTAGTTGATTGGCTAATAATTTTTGTTTAGTTTGGTGATCAAGGCTTTTGCTGTCGAGTAGGGTAGCTAATAGCTCTTTACGCAAAGCTTCTTGTGAAATTGTTTTCTTGCCTTCGGGCGAGAAAATATCTTTGATAGTTTGACTACCTTTCATGATAAGCTCTTCAACCTTACTGGATTTAACAAATTCAGCTTGAGCCGCAGCTGTAGCCTTAATTTCATCTTCAGTGAGAATACGTCCTTCTGTCCTGGATGTTTTCGCTAAAAGTTCTCTGAGTTGGGTTTGATTAGAGATGTTTCTAATGTTAGGTTGGTTCTCGGCTTTAGTGGCCTTTGGTTTACGTTTTGGTTTGGGGATTGGCGGGGGAGTGGCGTTATCTTCCACGATAGGCTCTGTTTCTTCTACGGCTGGGGCCGGTGTTTCTGCCGGTTCAACGGTTGACTCTACAGCTGGTTCATTTGCCTGCTGTTCTTCCCATTGATTATGCCAAACAAACATAATGCTATTATATGTTTCATAATCCTCTTCAATTTCGATTTGCAAAACAGTTAAAATATCAAGAGTCTCGTTTGGTTTTAATTTTTCAGTGGCCTTTTTTAATCTTTCTTCAAATCTCGCTTTTATATCAAGCAACTTTTGTCGCATTCGTGGATTAATTAGATCTTTATTGTCTTCGTATAACTGATTAAATTCTCCAATCTTGGCGCTAACTATTGCCGCCCTTAATCTAATCTCTTCTTTTTCTCCAGCAGAGATGATTGTCTCGGGCGCTGGTGGAGGAGCAGTTTCGTGATTTGTTGGCGCAGTAGTCCCTGCGGCTTCGCGCTCAGCATCAGCGACCATTCTTTCAAAATCAATAGTTGGTGTTGTTGTTGGAACTTCGCCAATTGGTTTGGGATTGCGACTTTCCCAATTAAAAAGCTTTTCATCGACTACGTGATGGTGCCATTGTTGATAGCCCGGTTCCTGTTCTCCAACTGGGGCACTCTGGGTTAATTGTGAGATATAAGCGCGGCGGTTATTTTCCCACTCAGTTAACGTCATTATTTTTTTCTCCGTCGTTTTTCTGGGTTCAGTTGGCGCTGGATTGGGTTGGTTTTCAGTTAGGGGAGGCTGTTGGTTAACTGGAGTTTCGACTACATGAATCTGTGTGTCAGTAGTTAATGGTGCAGTTGTCTCACTATTTAATAGTGGTTCTGGAAGGGGTGCTTCTGGTATTGGAGCGACGTTTGAATTTTCAAGTGGCGGCACTGGGGGTTTCGGCGCCTTGGCCGTCTCGATTATTTTTCTAACGATGCGCATTCTCTCTTCGCCTCGTTTTAAGATATCTTCAAATTCTCTAGCAGCATCAGCGGCAGTTACTTCACCTTGATTTTTACGATAAAGAATATCATAAGTGGTGCGTGTTTCATTAGCAACAAAATCTCGATAAGCATCACCTAATTTAAATTTTGGATCTACTTGAGATAAATCTCTTATTATACCTGCATAGGTTTTAAATTGGGTATTTACTCTATTTTGCATGTCCGTCATTCTGGCAAGGTCAGCTTCAGATTCAACTGACATTGGGGGGCGCTCTGGGGTTGGTTCAATTGGTGCCGGATTGGATTCAACTGAAGTGGTCACATCAGCTAAACGTTCTTCAGTGGTCGCGACTAAGCCTTGCACTTGCTCGGCATTTTTTTCGATTATAGCGGCATCGGCTGATTCCTCGATCGGTTCAGTTGGCTGTAACTCTAAAACAGCGGCAGCGGCTGTTTCAGCTTGCTGCTGCTTTTCTTGGGCGGCTTTAATAACTTCAGCAACTGGCGCTGCTTCTTGCTCCCCGGACGCATTAGCGTTAGCTTCAGCTGCTTGACGTGCTTTAATTTCAGCTTGATTTTTTATCCATTCCTGCTGTGCCTTGAGTCCATCCTCAGGGCTTTCGCCTTTATCCTTAGTGAGTTTTTTTCTCTTGTTATCCGCCATAAGATTATTTTATTTTCTTTAGGATTGCTTGGATTTTTTTATCATCAGACTTGCGATTAAGACGATCGATAATTTTTATTCTCTCCGCTTTAAGCAAAGCCAGTTCATATTCGAACTCGCGATAGATGTTGTCTATTTTTTTAAGCGCCGCTTGCAGCTGTTGCTGCGAAAGTGCTTTAGTGGCCATAATAATTTGGCGTTACTTTTGTGAAGCAGTAATAAAGTCGGTAGCAAATTCCGCTAATGCCGCCTGGATTTTTTGTTCGACGTTAGGAATTTTTTCTTGATAGAATTTTTCGACAGCGCGAAAATCCGGCTGTGGTTCAACCGACATTAACTCGCTGAATTCCGTGAGTGCGGCTTCGTCTAAGTTTTCCATTAAGGCAATACCTAAACGGCGATTAACCTGCTCTTTGAGCTTTTCGATATATTGCGCTTTGAAATCAGTTGGTAAATTAAGCTTAGATTCTCTCAGTAGATTTTCCACAAAGAGATTTAAAGGTTCTTGGTCCATAGAAATGGTTTTAGATGATTTAGGTTGAATTAATTATAACATAATTTTGAGATTTATTGAAAAGATATCTATATAAATATTATGAATAACTAATGATATTGCCTCTCGTCACTTTTTTCTAGAAAAAAGTAACCAAAAAAGTCGCGACGGTCATAAAACATGGCCAAATTTTAAACTTCATTCACTAAACCAAAAACGCTGTCGCTGTTTTGGTTTGCCCTAACGGGCCGTTCATTCCCGTTTAAAATTGGCACAAGTTTTATTCATGTCGCCCTTGGCAGAATTTTCATATATTTTAATTTCTTATTTTTGTTCCCGTCCCCGTCTTGCCACCATTTGAAAATATTGTGCTGATTTTATGCGGGAACGACTCAAAAATTATCGCAAGCGACAGCGTCAGATAATTTTTAGGAGTGAAGCATAAAATTCAGCCATGATTTTCATCCGGTGGCGATTCTTGCTCCACTTCTTCTAAAGAAGTGGAAAAGGTTAATTCATAAAAACTAGATTCCTGGTCAGGCAAGGAATGACGCAACTATGTGGATTGCTATATTTTTTCCACTAGTTGGTAATTCATGGGAGAATTAGTCAATCATTGTAGCTAATTGGATATCTTTCAATTAAGTTTAGGTGGTTGTACTAATGATTGCAAAGAGAATAAGCAGTAAAAAAAAGAAGCGCCGTCCGGAAAACCGGGCGGCGCAATTGTAGATAAAAATGTTCGATCTAGGAGAGTTTTAACTCTCCTTCCTTATACCAACCAACACCGCCCTGATCGTGGCGTACAATGAAGACTTTGCCTTGGGTCGTCATCCTTTCATCGATAATTATTCCCCTGGCATTTGGTATGCGCTTGCCTCCGAACGTGTCGGTATTGATCTCAGCCGGGGTGATGACTTTGGTTCCGTACCGCATGTTTTTTGGTTTGGTCGACCGATACAGGAACCAATAGATTGTTGCCGCGATACCCCAGCTCAATACGGCAAATTGCCAGTGGAGGGTCGATACGAATACAAGTGCGAACAACATACAGAGGGTCGCGAAAAATTCCAGACTCGACTTATACTTGCTCATCTTTAGACTCCTTTCCTCTTTGAGGATTGTATTTCGGTTAACTTAATTCTCTGGTTTTAGGATAAAAAGTAGAAAATTTACTTATTGTCCTAAAATCAAGTAATTACGCCATTTCGCTAATAATTAGTAGTATAACATACAAAATATAATTTGTCAATTATTTAATGGGTTAATCACTGTTAAATTAGGGAAATATATTTAATCAATTTAATAATATTTATCTAAATTTAAACAAAATATCAATTATTATTACTAAATAGTGGATAAAGTACTTGACAAAATATGATAGTTGTGCTATACTGATATATTACACTAAGTTTGGCAAAAGGCCAGGCTAGGGTGTAGGGACCTACAAAAACAGGGAATAATCCCTAAAACAAAAGAAAGGGCATACTATGCCTGACAACGACACGAACGCCAACGTCAACGTTACCGAAACCGCAGCGACTCAGAAGGCTTCATGGAGCGAGCGGAGCAGGGCCTTTTTCCGCAAGATCAACCTGAGGAAGGTTGCTCCCATTGCCATGTTCGCCAGCTTCACCGTTTTGCTCCTCGTCGCTCTGATCCTGATCGGTATGCAGGCCGCCCAGGAAGTGAACTCAGTCAAAGCGACGGCCAATCAGGCGCTGTCTTTGGCCGCAACCACCTCCGATCGGGTCGACACCGCCGAACAGGGGATTGCCCTACTCGCCGGAGAAAATCAGGCGCAGAATCAGCGCTTGACCGCCGTGGAACAAGCGACAGTGGTCGCGAGCGAAACTGCCACTGCTGCTGTCGCCAAAGCGGACACAGCCAATTCGCGGTTGAACGCGAAGAAGAAGGCCGATAACCAGTTGCACAAGCAGCATGTCGCCTACATCCGCGGTGCCAATCCTGACAGTCCGATTGCCAAGAAGAGCAACGCTGAAATCGAGGCGTTGCTCAATGATGGCATCTGGAACATCGAAGGCGATATTCAGACCGAGTTTGATCGGCTGATCGCTCTCGCTGCTGCCCAGGCCAAGCAGACGGCCGACAGTGTCGTGGAGACTGCCAAGCTGACCGCCACCAAGTTGGAAGCGGTTGACGTGACGGCGACAAAGGCGCTTGCTGCCGGCGACACCGCAGTCTCGGGGATCAAAGTGATCGCCGATCAGCCTAACAAGCTTTTTGGCAAGTCGGTCAACGGCGACTCCAAGAAGACTCTCCAAGAGCTGGTGGCCACTTACTCCAAGTAAGCGACCACACCAAAAAAACGTTCATTTTCGACCAAACCGGACGGAGCAACAATTGCTCCGTCTTTTCTTTTGTCTAAAAATATCTATTGTGGATAATCAGTACTAATTTATTAGCTTGTAACTCCGAATTATGTTATAATTAAATTAACTTTGTTAAGTAAGTGGCAACTTAAAATGAACAAAATCAATAAAACTTCGCTCAAGGTCCTCAACTTGTTTTTGGTAGTAGTTTTTTTAGTGGTGTCTGGCTTTGGTTGCAGCTTGCAATCAGCCCAACAAACCGCTGCGATTGCGCCGATAACTCTAACTTATTGGCGTGTTTGGGATGATCAAGATGCTTTCGATCAAGTGATTCGCGATTATCAATTAATCCATCCTAACGTTACAATTAATTACCGCAAATTTCGATATGAAGAATTTGAGGCGGAATTATTGAACGCTTTAGCCGAAGATCGCGGTCCGGATATTTTTTCTATCCCGGAAGCCTTATTAAAAAAATATCAATCGAAACTCACACCAATGCCCGCTCAGTTAAAGCTTGGTTATATTGTTGAAAAAAGTTATTTTGGCATCAAAAAAGAACAGGTAGTTGAAATTCGTACCGATAAAACACCAACCTTGCGGGAGATTAAAGATCAATATGCGGATACGGTTTATGCCGATGCTGTTATTGATAATCAGGTTTATGGTTTGCCGCTGAGTTTGGATACCTTAGTCATGTATTACAATAAGGACATTCTTAATCAGGCGGGGATTGCGCAGTTACCGATCGATTGGAAAACTTTTCAGGAGGACGTCGTTAAGATGACTAAGTTCGAAACGCAGAATGTTATTTTACAATCCGGCACAGCTTTGGGCACTGGTTATAATGTCGAACGAATGTTTGATATTTTATCGGTGTTAATGATGCAAAATGGCGCCATCATGGCTAATGCACAGGGTTATCCGACGTTTTTTTCGAATATTAAAGTTGGTGGCCAAACCATTAATCCGGGCTTAACAGCACTCCAGTTTTATGCTGATTTCGCCTTGCCACTGAAACAAGTTTATAGCTGGAACAATACCATGGACAATTCTTTGTCGGCTTTTATGGCGGGCAAAGTTGGTTTTTTCTTTGGTTATAATTATCATTTAGCGCAAATTCGATCGCAATCCCGCGTTAATTTCGGTATTGCTCCATTACCACAGATTGCCGGTAATCCAGTAAAAAATTATGCCAACTATTGGTTGGAAGTGGTGTCAAAAAAATCAAAGTATCAGAACGAGGCCTGGGATTTTATTTTATTTGCTAATAAACCGGCCGAAGTTAAGAAGTATTTAGCTGAGACTAATCGACCGACCGCACAAAAGGCGTTGATTGCCTCGCAACAAGATAGTGAAGACTTGCACGCTTCCGTTGGCCAGATTTTAACGGCTGCTACTTGGTATCGGGGACAGGACGTTAATGCGGCTGAGTTAGCCTTTAAAGAAATGGCTGAAAGATTTTTGTTAGTCACTATTAATAGTGAAATCAGTAACGTAATGTCAGTCGCGACTCAAAAAGTAACGCAAACGATTAATGCCCAGTAGCGATTGTCTTTTTAGTAAAATTATCGTTTTTTTGTTATAATTAAACCATTGTGAAAAACCAAAAACTTCGAGCGATTGTGATGATGGTAGTTATTGTGAGCGGGCTAGCAGTAGCCGGTAATGCTTTAGCATTGGGCTACGCTTTAAAAGATGTGCCTTGCGCTCAAATTGGAACGACTGGTGCCGGTGGTTATGAAATGGCGCCGAGTTGTGGGCCCTGCGATCTAATCAGAGTCGGAGTCAATTTGACTAACATGATTATGGCAGTTAGTGGTAGTATTGCCTTACTGATGTTCGTGTTGGCGGGCGTGATGATGATTGCCTCTTTTGTTAATCCGAAATGGGTGACTACGGCTAAGGATACCGTTAAATATACTATTATTGGATTATTTCTGATTTTTAGTTCTTATACGATTGTTAATTTCGTCATCTCGGCGCTTTATGGCGGTGTCGGAGATATGGGCGTCTTACAGGGAAATTATGCCGCGATTACTGGTAAAGCCAATTGGGGCGTTTGTAGTAGTGCGAATTTAGGTACTGGTGCAGCCGGAACTCCGGCAGCGACCAAGTAATTCAATTTGAAGATATGAAACTAAAATATTTTAACTTATCTATTGTATTGATGCTGTTATTTCTTGTTGTGGGTGTTTTTTCATTTATTAATATTGCTACTGTTCAAGCAGAAACTTTAGAACAATGTTTTGATCGTTGTGTTAAAGAAAAAGGTGAGGCGACGCAAGCCGTAAATACTGCCGCGGAAGTAAAATATCAAACCTGTATCACTGGTTGTCGAAATCCCGTGGTTGCCCCCGCTGCTTCTCAAGGTTATACTGCAGCACTAGTTGATCCTCTGGGCCTGAATAAAGCACAACCGATTGCTGATTTGGCGAAGCGTTTGATTATGACTACTCTGGGGTTAGTTGGTGTTCTGGCATTACTCGCGTTTATTTATGGCGGCGTCCTATATATGCTCGTTGGCGTTAAGGCTGACAATGTTAAGAAAGGTAAAGAAGTTATGAAGTGGGCAGTGGCTGGATTATTTTTAATTTTTTCCGCTTATGCTATTTTGAATTTCTTGTTTACTACCGTGCTGGGCGTTAAATAATATCGGTCGCTATAATTTTATCAATTGCGCTTTATGGAGAAAATTAAATTAAATATTTTATTGGGTCTAATAGTCACTTGCGGCTTGTTGGCTATTGGGGGCGAGGTTAAAGCGGCTTGTATGTGTACTGAGGCGGGAGGGGTTTGTATGCATCATCCTTACGTAGCGGCGCAATGTAATAGTTGTTTAAAAGCTAATGCCGCGAATTGCGCAGGTGAAATAGCGCCTGCATGTGACGAAGATAGTGGATTATGCCCTGGTTCCTTTCCGGCAGCGCAACAATGTCCTACTGTTTGTGACTACCCTGGAGGCAGCGTGCCTGACGGAACTGGTAAAGTTATAATTTGTCAGCCCACTGCCGCCTGTAAACCCACCGGAGTTGGGGTTCCAAAAACTCCGGCTAAACCAGCAACAACAAAGCCAGCAGCTAATAATTGTGATGTTTGTTATGATACTTATGGTGCTTGTATGCAGGATTCAAATAGTGCTGAATGCTTGTCTTGCGAGGCTGGTTGTTCTGCTGCAGCTACTACGGCTAATAGTTGCGATGTTTGTTATGGTGCCGGGGGAGTTTGTCAGACGGATTCTGATAGCGCTGAATGTGCGGCTTGTGCCAGTGGTTGTTCTGCGGGTGCGTCAGCGGGTGTCACACCAAGCGCTTCGACTCAGGGCAACATTGCTAACCCTAATGCTAATTCCGGTAGCGGTGTCGCCATCACCGATCCTTTAAATATAAATTCCAAAACACCGATTGCTGATCTAGCCAAAAAATTGATCAACATCATTCTTGGCTTGACTGGCGTCATAGCTTTGTTATCATTCATTTATGGTGGTGTTTTGTATATGCTCTCAGGTGTTAGTCCTGATAATGTCAAAAAAGGCAAAGAGGTTATGAAGTGGGCGGTTGCCGGTTTATTTATTATTTTTTCCAGTTATGCAATATTAAATTTCTTATTGACGACGGTGCTGGGAGTAAAATAAGTTTATTAATAAAAAATATTGTTGCTAATATAACAATATCCAAATCTCCTCTTGTAGGGGAACCAGGAAAGGGGGTGACAACATGAAAAAAACAACTAAATACGCTTGCGCTAGTTTATTAACTTTGGGAACTGTAGCTTTAGTCGGTACTCCAGCTTTGGCGGCCGTCATCAGCGGTGTCCCAACTTTATCATCGATTAATTCTGCCAATGGTAGTGCCGTTTTCGGCTCTGCTACTTTGAGCGAAATTATTTCCGGTGTTATCAGCGTTATTCTAGCTTTCTTAGGCGTTATCACTGTCTTAATCATCCTGTGGGGAGGTTTCATTTGGATGACTGCTGGTGGCGAACCGGACAAGGTAGAAAAAGCCAAAAAAATGATTTATTCCGGTATTATCGGCTTAATTATCATTTTTGCCGCCTACGCTATCGCTAATTTCGTAATGAGTGCTATCCAGGGAGTAACTAAATAGTTATTTTATTTCTTCTCTCGGGGATTGATCATGGTGTTCAATCCCCGGTTCGAGAAGAGCAATCAATATTATGTCCATGAATAAAAAATACTTATCGTTAGTCATTGTTTCTTTGATTTTTTGTCCGTTGGCTGTTTCGGCTACCGGTGTGCTTACCGGCTTAAATAATACTGCCGCGGGAACTGGCTTGGATGCCAATAAAGACTTAATTACTTTTGTCGGAAAAATCATCGGTGTTATTTTGGGTCTCTTAGGCGCGGTGCTAGTTGTTATTCTGATTTATGCTGGAATTATGTGGGGTTTCTTAGCGCGTGGTGATAATACTCAAATTAAAAAAGCTAAAGAAATGATTATTAATGCAGTGATCGGACTGGCGATTGTCTTAGCCGCTTATGCGATTACCACTTTCGTGTTTACTAGTCTCAACAACGCTTTAGTTAATAATGTTAAGACGGCTAATCCGAACGTTAACTCGAATAATCCGGGTCAGTATTCGGCACAATAATTTAAAAATTAATTTATATTAAATAAAATAACAAATAAAATTATGAACAGATCAATTGCCAAACTTGGCAAACAAGCAGCCGCCCTCGCGGCAACAATCGGTGCCTGCGCACTGCCGATGATGGCAGCGGCAGAAATTAAGTATTCCACTAACCTTAATAGTTTGGCTGGAGCTGCTGGCATTAGTACTGGTGGTAACAACAGTTTAGTACAGATTATCGGCGCGTTAATTGGTACCGTTTTGGTGCTACTCGGCGTGTTGTTGGTGGTGTTTATCTTATGGGCTGGTTTCATTTGGATGACCTCTCAAGGTGAAGCAGGAAAGACCAAGAAAGCTAAGGATATGATTTATCAATCAATCATTGGTTTACTGATTATTTTTGCTGCTTATGCTATTACCAATTTCGTTTTCTCGGCTTTGACTCATGTAGTTAATACCGGTTCAGCTTATACTGGTACGGGACAACAATAAACTTCCTAAAAATTAAAAGACGTCAGCGGCAAGCTGGCGTCTTTTTTTGAGTAAATTATTTTTCTAATTCTTTTTTGAAGAAGTTCACCCAAGGAATTTTGGCAGGATTAACTTGGTTGAGCATGGCTAAATAAAAACTGAGCCAGCCGCCATAAGCTAAGACTTCTAGGGTCTGAGTGAGGCTATCAGTGGCGGCGGTTTTGATCAAGTAGCTCTTAATGCCTTGGCGGTCTAAGACTTTTTTGGTGGCAGCAAAACGTTTGATAATTCTCGGGTCGTAAGTAGCGGCAACAAGAAAAATAAAGCAGGTATCTCGGGTAATTTTTTTGGGGTTAGCAAGAGCTTCAAGAAAATGATGATTAAGCTCCGGGATTTTATAAGGGCTCGCCAATTGTTTAGCACTCTCATTGATTTGGTTGGCTAAAATATGGGCGTTAGCTGATAGATTTTCTGCACCTAAAAGATAAATATTTTGACCATAAACTTCTTGAGCGAGTAATTTAGAAAAATTATGTTTAGTTGGTATGGTTGGCAATAATTCATAACCGAGATTGACCAGGGTCGTCGCTGTAGTTAGGAGTTGTTTCTCGGTGAGCTTAATAAATTTTAGTTGGCTAAAAATATAGAGAACAGTACCGAGTTGTGAGCCAACATCATAACGTGGTTGGCCAGAAGGATTAAGACTGGGGTTTAATTTAAAGAAAATCGATTTTGATTTTTTGGCGAGTCGTTCTAATTGGCCGCCACCAGAGATAACAATAATTTTAGCCTTTAGTTTGTTGGCCTGGGTTAAACACGATAACATTTCTTCGGTGTTACCAGAGTAACTGTCAACAATCACTAAACTGTCCTGGCCAACAAAAGCTGGCAGATTATAATTACGCACCAGTACGAAGGGCACCTTAAGCTGAGAACCAAAAGCACGCTTGATTAATTCGGAGGCGAGATTGGAGCCACCCATACCGCAAAAAACGATATTTTTGGCTTTAGCCAAAGTTGGCGGTAATTTGATTTTCTTGCTTTCATTGTAAGAATTAATCAATTGTTTCGGCAGATTAGCAATCGAGGCGGCGACATTATTCTGATCTAATTTTTTGATGGCAGCTTGATTATCGAGATTCATATATATAATTAAGTAGTTATGTTTTTTTTGTTCCCAGTACCCGTCCCCGCCTTGCGACCATTAGAATCCGCCGCGGCGGATTGTGCCAATTGACCTAGATTCCGGGTCAAGCCCGGAATGACGGATAGAGAAAATACGGATTACTATCATAATCTTATTATAGCAGACAAAGGCTTGACTTAAAAGCGTATTTTAGATAAGATGAAAGACTTGATTATGAATAATACTTTTACCGAAATTGACCAATTATTGTTGCGCTCGCAGCGGATTCTGCTGATCGGCCATCAACGCCCTGACGAAGACACGCTCGGGTCGGTTTTAAGTTTCTATATTTATTTGAAATTACTGGGTAAAGAAGTCAAAATGTATTTCAATGACCCAGCCCCGTCCTATCTGTTCTTTATGCCGGAAATCGATCAAATTTCTACGGACCAGCAGTTGTTTGCTGAGCGCTATGATTTGTATGTATTCTTGGATTGTGGCTCAATTAGCAATACGCGTTTAAGTGAAGTTGTAATCCAGGGTCAGACGGTTTTAAATATTGACCATCATGCCTCTAATACTAATTATGGGACTGTTAATTATGTTAACACTAAGGCGAGCTCGACTTGCGAGATTGTTTATAATTTTTTTATGGCCATTGGATTTAAAGTGGACAAAAAAATTGCTACCTGTTTGTTAGCGGGAATATTGGGCGACACCTCTGGCTTTATCCATTCTACTACCCAAGCCGAAACGATTAAGATTGCATCCGAATTGATAAAAACTGGCATCAAGATTCATCAAATCTTTAATTTCGTTGTCCGCAACAAAACCATTGACGGTTTGCGGTTGTGGGGAGAAATCTTGTCGCGCTTACGGGTCAATACGGAACTAAATATTGCCTATTCTTGGATTAAGGATACTGACTTTGCTGATTTTCGTGTCCAAGAGGATGAACTTGATGGCATTGCTAACTTTTTAAATGCGATTGTTGACGTCAATGCGACGGCTTTATTCCGAATCAGTGACCAGCGGATTAAGGCTAGCTGGCGTACTAAGCGCGATGATATCGACTTGTCAAAATTTTGCGGTCTCTTTGGTGGCGGGGGACACAAAAAGGCCTCCGGTTTCACTTTGGACTTAAAAGTAGTCGAACAAGATGGTGGTCTCGCTGTCGCCGGTTGATAATTCCGCTCCAAGTGCTAGAATAAAGGCATATGGAAAAGATTTTGGCTAAATTAGTTAGTCTCTCGGATTATTATCTCGAGATTTATCATCGGCGAGTTGTTCAGCCGCTCAGTTGTTTTAATTCATGGCAAAATTGGCTCTCCTTTTCTGCTATATTATTTTTCGTAATTTGGGTCAATATCTGCTTAGTTATTATGGCGGTGTTTTCACGTAATTGGTTCCTCGAATTATTTAAATGGAGCCAATTTTTTTGTTTGGTCTTGTTGGTTTACTTGCTGCTGAGCCTCATTAATAGAAAGCTGTCGTTGTTGGTGGTTGGTATTGTCATCTTTTTTTATGGATTACTGATAACCTACTTTGCTCGGACTTATACGCATCTGACCTATGTGTTTATTACCCGCAATGTTGCGGACATTGAGAGCGTAAAAAGTTATCTGGCCTGGCCTTTGGTGCTAGTAGTGTTAGCTAGCTTCAGCGCCGTGTTAGCGCTGCATAAATTTAGTCGGCCCTTATGGCGCCAAAAAACCGCGCGTTGGTTTATTATACTGCTGGCGGCCTCGGGATTTTTCTTGCCGTTTGATTGGCGCAATGAACTGGTGGTGTTCGCGCAAACCGCCTATAATCATAGTCCGATTGTTGAACAGTATCAAACTTTTTATCAACAATTATTAAAAACCTCGGCTCAGAACAAGGCCGCTAATTTAAGCGAGTGGCAGAAAATTGCCACCCAACCAGTTCCGAGCTATTTAGACAATATTATATTTTTACATTTAGAAAGTTTTAACGGTCAGTTAGTTTCTGCCAGTATTACTCCGAATTTTTATGATTTGGCAACGAGCAGCTATTACTTCCCACGGTTTTATGCTAATAATATCCAGACGATTTATGGTCAAGAAAATATTTTGTGTTCAATGCCTGGATCATTCTCGCCCATTCTAGTGGAGTCCGGCGAAGACAAAAATATTTTGTGTTTACCTCAGATGCTGCGAACCGCTGGTTACCGTACCTTTTTTGCTAAAGCGGGTGAACTAAGCTTTGCTCAGACGGGAAAATTCATGACTAATATTGGTTTTAGTGAAACTCATAGTGCCGACTTGATGCAGCCGGGTGATCCGAAGTATGTTATGGGCTATCGCGAGGATGTTTTTTATGCACGCGTCTTTGATTATTTACAAGCGCATCCAGCGCCGCGCAATTTAATCTATATCGCAGTTTCGGGAACCAGTCATTGGCCCTTCGAATTGCCCAAAGATATTACACCAGCTCAAACCGCCGGTTTACCATATTCGCAACCCAAGAATTTTGAAGAGCGTTTCAGTAATAATAGTTATTTGCAAGATAGCTACTTAAAAATCGCGCTACAGCGAATTGACCAGTTATATCCGGCGCATAATTATACTTTACTAGTTGTCGGTGATCATAGTTGGCCGTTGGGACGGCATCCCAATAATGTTTTTATCGGTGCTGATTGTTATGAAGAAAACTTTACTACCGCTTTGGCGGTGCGAGTTGGTCAAGAGTCAATTTATCAACAGCGAGTCGCGAGCTCGCCTTATAGTCAAATGGATATCATCCCTAGCTTAGCGCAATTATTCGGCGTCAATTATGCTACCAGTACTTACGAGCGTTCATTTTTTGCAACGAGCACCGGAGCTGATAACAAAATCATTTCGGTGCAGCCGCTGGCTAATCAATGCCTCAATATTATTAAAGTTAAGGATAATCAGAAGTTGCGCTATAATTTAATCAACAATCGGGCGGCTGTCTTTGACTTAAATCGTGATCCGCAAGAGCAATGGCCGCGCGAATTACCAAGTAACAGCTCAACTACCAGCGTAGAATTAGAAACCTTTCTCAATTTTACCGCAACAACCACAGTTGAAAAAATAACGAATTAATGCTAGGATAGAAACGTTCTCAACTCCCAACTTTAAACACTTTCCACTTTTAACTTTCTAACTTCCCCCTTTAAACTTTCCACTTTTAACTTTCTAACTACCCCCCCATATGTATCTAATTCCAACCGTCTTAGAAAAAACCAGCCAGGGTGAGCGCGCTTATGATATTTATTCACGCCTGCTTAAAGATCGAATTATTTTTTTAGGTTCGCCAATTGATGATGCGGTCGCTAATACCGTGATCGCTCAGCTATTATTTTTGGATAATGATGATAGTAAGGCGGATATTAAAATTTATATCAATTCTCCGGGAGGTTCAGTTTCAGCGGGACTAGCAATTTACGACACCATGCAACATGTGAAAGCAAACGTTTCGACGATTTGTGTCGGTATGGCCGCTTCGATGGGCGCGGTAATTTTGGCTGGTGGCGCTAAGGGTAAACGGTTAGCATTGCCTAATGCCGAGATTATGATTCATCAAGTGATGGGCGGAGCCGAAGGCCAAGCCACCGATATCAAAATTCGCGCCGAACATATTTTAAAAATTAAAGCGAAGTTAGATAAGATTTTAACTAAGCATACTAATAAATCCTTAACGCAAATTGAGAAGGACACTGATCGTGATTATTATATGTCAGCAGAAGAAGCGGTTACGTACGGAATAATTGATAAAATAATTAAGTAAAGCAAAATAGAAAAGCCTCTCGGGAAACCGGGAGGCTTTTTAAAGGTGCGAAAATTAAAGGTGCTGCTCAATAATTGCTAACACAGCGGCAATTTTTTCATTCAAGTCGGAAATGCTAGTTATTACTTGTTGCTGGGGATGAACCGACCAAGCGGCTTTAATTTTATGTTCGATTGTTTGAGCTTCAACTAAAGACTCAAAACGCTCAGCATTATTGCCTCGGCCGTAAAGGTGCGGTGCGGTTACAGCCAATGACTCCAGATGAATAACTGTCGTGTAGTTGGCGATAGCGTCCGCTTCATTAATATTATTACGGCGATAGAATTCAGCGGCGCCACCCGGAGTGTAGGCCGCTCCGTCTAAAATTCCGCGGTCGCAGACTAGCAAGGTTGCTCCTCGTTGCTCGGCCATCAATTGATACGAGTGTTCAAGGGAGGTTTGTAGGACAGTAACAGAGGCTTGAAAATCATGTTGCCAATCCTCACTCCAGGCTAGGTCACGACCCGGAACCGGGAAACCACCCGAGAGTAAAATTGTTGCTGCTTCTGGTACGACTAATACTTGGCAGGGAAAATTCAGTTTAATAGCTTCTAGTGCGGAAGTCTTTCCGCCACAAGGGCCGCCGGTTAAAACGATTTTTTTCATGATCGTGCTCCTTTCGTTGGGATTTGAGTAAGAAGTTAAAGAGCAGTTTAGTGACTTGCTCAGGTCAGTTAGAATTAACTTAGGAGATCAAGGACTTTCTTCCAGTTCTTGCCCTTCAGTAGGCCAGTGCGCGATTACCAATTGCCCGGGTATTTCTCTTTGCCCTCAGGCGTCGTCAGGTACTTCTCATCAATCACCTCCAGTATCTGCTTATCGACGTTAACTAGACCGATGCGATTGGTGCTGGTGCACAACACCTTAACCTCATCGCCGCCAACACCGCGGAAGCAGTCGAAGGCCGCCGATGCCGGGTGCTGGTGGTGATCAGTGTCCGTCACCACCGCCACCCTTTTGACACCAACCTTGATTGCCAGTAGTGCAATGATCGTGCCCAGCGGCATCTCCTCCTTAGCATACTTAACTTTGTTGGCCTGTGCCTGCCCGGATGGCGGAACCATCAAGTCAGTCAGGACGACGTCGAAGTTGGGGACGATTGTGAAGTCTTTGGTGGCCTGATTTTTGGCTAGCTGGTAAGCTGCCTTTTTGTTTGCCTCCTCTTCGGTAGCGCGCCAGGGATTGAAATCACCGAACAGCTCTTTCATCTTGGCGTCAATGGCGTCAAAGTCAGTCACCGGCAGTAGTGCTGCCTGCGCTTCGTCATAGGTGCCGACGACCGTCAAGTTGTGATCCTTGAGAGTAACTTCGGCAGCGGTACGATGAGCGGCACTGTCATCAAACACGAGGATGTTGAGTTTCGTTGTCATGATGTTCTTCCTTTTTGCTTCGGTGGTTGGTTGTTTCTCGTCGACAAGTTGGAATAATACTAGATGCGGCGCGGGTCTTTCAAATCTCTGATTTCACTGGCATCAGGAACGTGCTTCTTTCGTTTCACTTCCAATTCTTTCATGCTATTAACAGTTCTTTGAAAGTTTCGGGCCATTGTTTCCAAATCACCTAAGTGGGTCGACATCCACAAGTCATAATGCGCGCGACAAATGTCGCCGTTGCCTTGGCAAGTGCAATTGTCTTGTGCGATTCCATCCCAGGTATGCGATTTCGCCATGATGTTCTCCTTTAGAGGTCGAGTAGAATTCGCTCTAGTAAGCCGCCACACTCGTGACTCAGCTTAGGATCATGTGGTAATTGTTCCAGTAGTTCTTGCAGTAATTTTCGTTCGCTCGAACTGGTGAAATTGCGATCGCGTTTGATCGCACCAACAATCACCGACCGTACAAACAGTCGTAGATCGGCATCGCGGCGTATTGCTTCGGCCAGAATCAGTGGATTCAGTTTGGCGACTTCGGCAAAGCCAACCGGCAGATCACGACCCATAAAACTCGAGCGCAATCCCAGACCGTAGTTCAGGTTACTCAAAACGCACTCGTCAATTCCGCCGGCAAAGGGTCCATCAAAGATCTGCGGCGGAATAAAACCGCCATAGCCATCCTGATGCAATTTTTGCTCTTTAGTGTAATACATAAACACCTGAAATTCATCCGAACTTTTAAATTTGCTGCGGATCAGCTCCTGAAATTTTTTCAGCACTTCAGCAATCATTTTTTCTTTGATTGTCGTCAGAAATTCTTCCATTTCGCATCTCCTTTCTCGGTTAATTGTAAGGTGCAGTACTCGATTTCGCTGTTTTCAGCTCATCAGTCCAGGCACACACCTGGAAATCGTCGAGCAGTTTTAGAACTTGCTCAGGTTTAATTCTCAACTTAGCCCCATTACCTCAAGCAGCTCCTTTTCTGGTAAGTTGCGGCAAGACTCACACCAAGTTTCGATCGATTGACGCGTGGTCGATACTCCTTGACCGCAGCCACAACAAGGCTTGATAACTGGCTCGTTGGCTAGCACATCGATTTTCTTTAACCTTTCTGATGTGCAGTTCAGGCACGCAACTTCGATATCATCGCCGCAAGTGCAAGTATGTTTCTTCATGGTGCTTCTCCTTGTTTTTGTTTGTTTTGCTCAATCTGATCTAGTCTTTCCTGTAGGGCTGCCTGATTGTGCTGTTTAGCAGTTTCATGAAGTGTGATTACCGCTTTAAAGAGGCGCTGTTCTTCAATGACGGCATCCCAAAGTTTGCTTTGAAGTCTCGCCTTTTGTTCGCGGAAGCATTTCGGGCAGCAGTCGTGCGGGTATTTGCAGGTGCAGTCGGCATTTATCGTGGTTTCGTTACGCATGCTAGTCCTCGCTTTCTTGGTTGGGTTGTAAGGTTCTAAGGTTCAAAAAAACCGGTTGCTTTTTTAGCAATCGGTTTTTTTGAACCACCAAACAAAAGTTGGTTTGATTTGTATTTGGTTTTGTTGGTTTTGTTTAGTCATAGTTTTTCTATCTATAAGTAGTGTATCATAGCTAAAATATTTTGTCAAGTATTACGACACTTAATAAATCTTTTGCGATAAATTTAGCCAAAATATTGATTAAAATCACTTAATAATTTGATATAAATTTACAATAATGTCTAAATAATTTTGAATATTATGGGAAATTGATAACAAGAGTGTATAACTAGTTAATTTTTAATTAATATTTGTCATAAATACCGACATTTAAAATACTAAAATATCGATTTGAGTAAATTTAGCCGTTCAAAATATCTATATTGTGTGATATACTATAATTAAGTAAGAGAAATAATTTACTATTGTATGTCATCAGAAACTTTTGAAAATCAGAATCCCTTGGAAATCGAGCGTAAGTTTTTAATTCGTCAGCTGCCGACGGGATTAGGGGAGCAACAAGGAGAAAGAATTGAACAGGGCTATCTGGCCATCGATGCCAATTTGACCGAAGTACGTTTGCGACATCGAGGCGAAAAATATTATCTAACCGTCAAGGGTGCCGGTATGGTTATTCGTAACGAATGGGAGATGGAGATTCCTGAAAATCAGTTTAATAAATTTTGGCCGGCGACAATTGGCCGGCGGTTAACAAAAACTCGCTATGAAATACCTTATGAAAATGTTATGATTGAAATAGATATTTATGCTGACAAGTTAAAGGGATTAGTAACGGCTGAAGTTGAATTTAAATCGGAAGCAGAGATGGAAAGATTTGTGCCACCGGCCTGGTTAGGTGAGGAGGTAACGACTAATAATGATTATAGAAACAAAAATTTAATTACTTTAAATGAGCTCGAAATTATAAAATTATTGCAGAGTAAGTTATGAGACGCAAATCGCCAGAAACGACCATCAATAATTCAGAGGTAGAAACACGGGATTTAAGTTCCGAGTATTTTGCCGATGCTTATCCAAAGCCAGAAAAATTTATTGAAGTCCTAGAAGCGACTAATCCGGAATTGGTAGAAACCTACCAAGGGGTTCTTGCTCTTTGCGAGCGTTTGGTTAGTGAGGGCGGACAGGGATTGCTAGTTGGTGGTAGTGTCCGCGATTTTTATTCGGGCTTAGTGCCTAAGGATTATGATATCGAGGTTTATCGCATCGAGCTGGATTATTTACGTCAGATTTTGGCCGATTTCGGTGAAGTCAATGAAGTCGGTGCCTCGTTTATCGTTCTGAAAGTTACCTTGCAAAATGGTGATACGCTTGATGTTTCTTTGCCGCGGCGCGATAGCAAGGTTGGCGATGGCCATAATGACTTTGTAATCACGGCTGACCCCTCAATGAGTGTTAAAGAGGCGGCGCGCCGGCGCGATTTCACGATTAATTCGCTAGCGGCAAATCCGCTAACCGGAGAAGTTTTTAATTATTTTGATGGACTAAGAGATCTGAATAATAAGGTGTTAAGGGTGACTGATCCGAAAACTTTTACTGATGATGCTTTGCGAGTTCTGCGTGGCGCCCAGTTTACGGCGCGATTAGATTTAAATGTTGATCCTGATACTTTCGACTTTATGAAAAGCGTTGTACCAGCCTTAAAAAAGGTATCTAAAGTTCGATATTTTGAGGAGTATGATAAATTACTGATTAAGGGTAATCGTCCATCACGGGGCTTGCAATTATTAAAAGATTTGGGCGCTTTAGGTATGTGTCATCCGGAGCTGGATGTTTTAGAAAGTTTGCCGCAAGAAAAAGAGTGGCATCCGGAAGGGGATGTTTGGAAGCACACTTTGATGGCAGTTGACGCGGCGAGCGAGCATTTGAATGATTTCGGACTCGATAAAAAACAAAAATCAAATGTCATGCTGGCAACTTTATGTCATGACTTGGGCAAAGCCACCACGACGCAACCCAATCACGATAAGCTTAACAGCGAGGGTTTGCCGCGGATTACTTCACATGGACATGAAGAGGCGGGTGAAATACCGACCAAAAACTTTTTGTCGAGTATTGGACTAGATGCTAAAAATGTTGAATTTAAAAAAATTATCAAGTTAGTAACGGAACATCTATCGCCAACCCTGCTTTATGCCAGTCGCTTTGAAGGTAATAATCGAGTTAAAGCGGCGGCTGACGGCGCCATTCGGCGTTTGGCCAAAAGAATTTTTCCAGCGACGATTAGGGAGTTAGTGGCGGTGGCAACAGCTGATCATTTAGGGCGGGGGCCATTTACCGAAGCTGATGGTCAAATCCTCATCAATCTCTATACGGCCGGCACTTGGCTAGTTCGGGAAGCGGAACGACTCGGGGTTGATCGTGAACCGGCGCCTAAATTGCTGAGTGGCAAGGATCTTTTGATTCTGGGATTTCAACCAGGGGAAAATATGGGACGCGTTATCGCTTTAGCTGATAATTTGCGCGATGCAAAACATTTGACGGAAAATGATGTGTTAGGGGAGATACTTTTCACGAAACCCGAGGGAATTAGCAGCAGCCAGGACGAAGCAGAAGTAATCGCGGCCTTAGAAAAAATACTTAGTACTGAATAAATTTTAAACTCCGCCCTCGTTTGGGGCGGAGTTTTGGGCTTGAGCAATAATTACTTTGTCGTCATTTGTGACATTTTTTGCATTAAATGCAGACAACTGATAATATAATAATATTGGTTAAGATTAATGATTTGTCAAAAATTTAGACAGCAATATGCTATTAGAACAATACCTACAAAATATCGGACTCGACGATAAAGAGGCTAAATTATATTTGGCGGGCTTACAACTTGGTCCGGCGAGTATTCAGGATTTGGCCAAAGCGGCTAATATCAAACGCACCACTATTTATGAAATTGTGGAAACTTTAATTAGCAAGAATTTATTTACGGTAACACAAAAAGGTAAGCGAAAATTATTTGTGGCTCAAGAACCCGATAATTTACTGTTGTTTCTCAAGCAGCGCGAAAATATTTTAGAACAGATCATGCCGGATTTGGAATCTTTAAAAAATAGTACGGCGACACGGCCAGCGATTAGGATTTATGAGGGGGTCGAAGGCGTTAAACAGGTCTATTTGGATATGTTAAAAAAGCCTGGTGAATTATCAATTTTAGCAGCGCCACCGGAAATGATTGCTAAAACGATTAGCGACTATCTGGATAAAGAGTGGGAGCCACTGCGACGAAAAAGTAAAATTGCTAAACGTTGGGTTAAAATTAACGACAGCGGGCAAGTGCGACGAGACTTTACAAAAGAAGAATTTGCTAATAAACTGGAAACAATTAAGTATTTACCGGCGGCGGGCTATCCGTTTACGGTCGGTATTTATCTCTATCGTCAAAAAACCGCTTTCGTGTCATTTAGTGAAAACGAAATGGTGGCCATCGTTATTCGTAGTCCAGAAATCAATCGAACTTTGAAGTTGATTTTTGAAATGTATTTCAAGTAATAAAGTAATATTTATGAAACTTAAATCGGTCGAGTCCGGTCCCGTGCTGGAGCAGAATCTCACTCAACAAATCGAAACTAATTTGCAGGAATTAGAAAGTCAGCAGACACCGGTGGTGGGCGAGTTGGTAACAATTGAAAATAATCCCGATTACAGCTTTGTCCATTTGCCACCTTTTTATATTCCGCGCTCAACCAAAGAACAATTGGCTTTAGATCGGGGAGTGAAATTAGGCGGCTTAGAATTGGATAGCGGCCGCTTCTTGCCGTTGCACGCTTCATTACTGGAGATTGTTAAGCAAAGGATCAGAGAGATTCGGGAAAAATATGCCGGCAGTCGTAAAGACCTGGCCTTGGAACAGCAAAAGCAGGCGGATCTAAGACGGTTAGAACAAGAAGTTATCGCCGTTTTGGTGCCGCGGATTGCGAGTGAAAAAAAGCGGGCCATTAATGGTCAACCGTCATTGCAGTTTTATACTCTACTAGAAAAGCAAAAGCGGTCTGGCGCTTCGGTGGAAGCGGCGGCAGAAAAACCACCAACGCCGGCCGAAATGATTGATTTAAGCAATTTGGATTTTACTCAATTAGTTGGCATCACTAATCTCGAAGAATTTGTTGGCACGGCCGTAGCCGAGCAACCAGAAGAGACTCTGGTAAAAGTAAGCAAAAAAGTTGCCGGGAAGTCCACCTCCGCTTTATTGCCTAATGATTTACAACGTTTACGCTATAACTTAGGTAAACCCATGAAGGAGCGGACGCCTGAGGAATGGTCGGCCGTGGTTGAAGATTATATTAGGCTAATGGATTATATGCCGCAGTATTTAGAGCATCGTTTGGCGGTTTTGGATTTATTTAGTCGTTATCAAAAAGGCGAACTGAAGATGCCCGAGACTATCCTGAGTGTCGCTTCTGGTCCTTATGAAGAGGCACGGGCACAAATGGATTTTGATTATCTGTATCAGGAATTAGATTTAAAGCAACCGCAAATTATTAATTATGATTTTGTACGCGATATTTTGGTTAAAGGCGAAGCGGGCTATTTGGATAAGGCGGTTAAAGAAAATAAGGATGATCTGGTAGTGCCGTTTCAAGTGCAAGGTGATATGCGTCAGTTAGCTTTTAAGACGGAGGCCGTGGATATGGTCGAATGCTCTTCATTGGATAATGTTATTAACCATCAAGAAGATTTAGATCAATCAATTGCAGAAATAGCGCGCGTAACAAAAATCGGTGGCATTATCAGGCTAACTTATAAGGGTCAACTGCCGGAGAAGTTTTATGATTTTTTGGAAGCGAGTGGTTTGAAATTGTTAACGGCTCGTCACACCGTATTTCAATTGTCGAAAGCAAAATTAACTGAAATCAAACGTGTTTATGGCGATGTCTTCGCGAATAAACTAAAACAGAAATTAAGTCGAAAGGCCGAATATATCATGGCGGTTAAAATTGCCGAGCAACGGGCAGCACCGAATTTGGCGGCCGCAGTGATAACTGAGTTGCAAACACCATCAGAACCAGCAGCAATTGAAGAAGTGATCAGCGTCAAAACGGCGGAGCAGGAATTAATGGATCAGACGCGCGAGGCGATCAGAAAAAAACGCGCGGCTGTCGGTAATGATATTCGTTTATCCTTAATCCGGGATGCGGCGGCGGGCTTGTTCTTTCACAATGGCGAGCCCCTCGAGTTGGATAAGCATAAGATTAACGAGTTAATTAGTTTGACGCATTTAGGCAGTCCGCAACGCCTAGAAACAATCAAACGATACCAGGAATTACCGCGCTATTTTCGAATCTCTTTGTTGCAAGAAGAATATTTCAGTGGCTATCAGGACTTAGTATTAGACGGAATATTGGGAGAGGATTTTGCGGCGTTGCCGGGCATTGAAAAATTAGCGGAAAAAAATTATCGAGCTTATGAAAAGTTGCGACTAATGTTTAACCAAGCAAGAAAAAATGATAAATAGATAGAAAAAATTATGAATTATCAGCAGGTCTTAAAAGCGATCCAGAATCGCGATAGTCAAGACGCACGATTGGAGAAAATCAATCGGGCGAAGCTCTTGAAATTAAAATTAAAGTTGTATAAACCGAAGCGTGTCTTGACGGTTAATACTGGTAAAATCGAAGGCGTCGACAAAGTGGCGCAATATCTAAAAACACAATTGAAGAAAGCAGAAAATATTATTACGTTAGAGGGTGTTTCCGGTTCTGGCAAATCGTCGACCGCTCAATTATTGGCCGGGAAGATCGGCGCGATTCGTTTTTCGTTTGGGGAGTTATTTCGCTATCTGACATATTTACGTTTGGTAAAGGGGATTGATGATTTGGAGCCGGTGTTCAAGAAATTACGTTATCGTTATAGCGGGTCAAAGTTATCATTGTGGCATGATAAGAAAAACGTTTCCAAGGGTTTAGACCGGGAATTGCGCGATCCAAAAATTGAAGCCTTGGTGCCCAAGGTGGCTGAAGTCACGCAAAAGTCGTCAATCGAATTGTTTGCTAAAGAGATTACGGTGCTGGCAGATTCGGGTCATAAGATTATTATTGAAGGTCGTGCTTTCACTTTAGACTTCTTGCCATCAGACGCGCGGATTAAATTACGCTGCGCGGCCAGTGTTCGGGCGAAGCGACGCTTGAAGCAAATACAAAAAAAATAAAAATAAAAACGCCTCGGCTAATTGCCGGGGCGTTGTTGTCTATTAAAGTACGGTAGCGCCACTTGCCAGTTCTGTAAAGGTTTGGGTGCCGCTGAGCATGCGCCCGGTATAGAGGACGTCCTCAGTTACTTCTTTGCCAAACCAAATTGGCGGAGCGAAATTTGCAGCCTCTTCCGTGGTGGCAAACTTTACTTCGGCAATAATCAGGCCGTTAAGGCGGTTACCTTCGAAAACGTCAAGCTCGATTGTCTTGTCGCCATAAGGCAGCCAATAGCGCTTCTTCTGTAGAGCCGATTGCAAGCTATTGCAATGAAGCTTGAATGTGGCCTCATCAATCTCCACCTCCATCTTGGTCCGGACTAGTCCGTCTTCAAACTTGGCAGAGATGAAGTAGCGTTTACCGAGATGCTCAACGTTACCCGCAGTATTGCGAATCCGTTGTTCCTCGCGGAAGCGGATGATATTTTCACCATCAATGCCCTGGATAAAACCACTGCGACAGTTAATATACTCGGTCTCGGCAAGCGAAGGCATTGCTGGCGGCATAACAATAAACTTTCTTTCAATTTCTGTTTTCAGGTGTTCATTACTCATGACTCTTCTCCTCATTGGTTGGGGACAGATTGTTAAAAGGGCGGTTGATTAACCATAGTCTTTTTTAAGTATTTTGTCAAGTGTGACTCCTTGATTGACCCTAGCTTATTTTTATGATATAATGATAACAGAATTAATAATAATGTTTGGTTAGCGAGTGACTACAGTATCAGGACGAAAAAGGAGGATTTATTGTAAATTTAGACAATTTGAAATGAATTTTAACTACCGAAATATAACAATTAAAGCTTGGAAATAAGACTTGTAAAACGGCTCAACCGTTGATTTTTGTTTAATTGATAATTTTGGTTTCAATTCAATTTTATCCTTTTTCGTTGTTCGGCATGGTTGCCAGTACTGGGTTTTTTCGTGGCCACATAGGAAAAAATATGGAAATAATTTTAGCGGCAGTAGTAGCCCTCGTTACCTTTGCACTTGGCATGGGTGGCGGCTATTTGCTTAGAAAATCTTGGGCCCAAAAACGTAAAGATTCAGTTGAGGCTAGAATTGAAAAAGCCTTGATTGATGCCAAAGGCAAACAGAAAGAAATTTTATTGCAAGCGCAAGAAAAATCCTTGAAGGTTGTCGATGAAGCGAAGGTTGAAGCGCGACAAATTAAGCAGGAGGCTGACGGGTTAAGAGCTAGTCTCGAGAAACGTGAGTCGTTATTTGATCAGAAGATTTTAGAGTTAGAAAATCAAAAAACTGACTTAGTCACTAAAGCCGAGCAAATCACCAAGTCCAAAGAAGAAATTCAGAAAATTAAGGAAGATCAGTTGGCGAAGTTAGAGAAGATTGCCGCCTTAACCAAAGATGAGGCGCAGAAGGTGTTGATGGATAACGCCGAAAAAATGATTGCTGATAACTTAGTGCAACGCATTAAGAAGTTAGAAGAAGAAGCTTCTGACGAATTAGAAAAGAAATCTAAAGAAGTTTTGTCGATGGTGATCGAACGCTGCGCATCGAGCCATGCTGCCGAAACCACTTCCTCGACCGTTGATTTGCCCTCCGATGAAATGAAAGGCAGAATTATTGGTCGTGAAGGCCGCAACATCAAGACGATTGAACAGTTAACGGGTGTCGAAATTATTATTGATGATACGCCTCAAGCAATTACGTTATCTTCTTTCTCACCAATCCGCCGTCAAGTTGCCAAGCGCACGATTGAGAAATTGATTTTTGATGGCCGTATTCATCCGGCTCGAATTGAAGAAACTATTAAGGAGGCTAAGCAAGAATTAGCTTTAGATATTAAGAAGGCCGGTGAGAATGCCGTTTACGAATTAGGTATTGCCGGACTCGATCCAAAGTTAGTACAGATCTTGGGCCGCTTAAAATATCGAACTTCCTATGGTCAAAATATTTTGAACCATTCCGTCGAAGTTTCGATTATCTCGGGAATGTTGGCTGAAGAATTGGGAGCCAATGTGGCTGTGGCCAAAAAAGGAGGCTTACTACATGATATTGGCAAAGCCGTTGATCACGAAGTTGCTGGTACCCATCCAGAAATTGGTCGTGATATTTGTAAAAAATTCAATGTGCCGGAAGAAGTAATTATTCCAGTTTTTGAACATCATAATGATAAACCATCAACCTTAGAGGCGGTCATTGTCAAAGTAGCTGATGCTATTTCTGGTGCTCGCGAAGGTGCCCGTAAGGATTCTTATGAGAATTATTTAGCACGTTTAGAGGAGCTAGAAAAGATCGCTACCAGTTTTTCAGGCGTTGATAAGGTTTATGCGATTCAAGCCGGTCGCGAAGTTCGTGTTTTCGTTACTCCGGATGAAGTTGATGATTTGGGTGCCGTTAAGATGGCTAAAGACATTGCCGAAAAGATTGAGGCTGAGTTGAAATACCCAGGTGAAATCAAGGTCAATGTTATTCGCGAAAAACGTATTACTGAATACGCTAGATAATATTTAATAACTAAACATAAAAGTATGGAGACTATTTTATATGTCATCCTAGCAATTATCGCTGTTGTTATCATTTGGTTAGTCATGATTTATAACGGCTTAATTACTTTAAAAAATCGTACGGATGAAGCGTGGTCCGATATTGATGTTCAATTAAAACGCCGTTACGATTTAATTCCTAATCTAGTCGAAACCGTCAAAGGTTACGCTACTCATGAACAGGGAACTTTAGAAAAAGTCATCGAAGCCAGAAACTCAGCCATGGCGCAATCTGGTCACGATGCTTCTAAGGCTGAAGCGGAAAATCAATTATCTTCAACCTTAAAATCCATTTTTGCTTTAAGCGAAAACTACCCGGATTTGAAGGCTAATCAGAATTTTATGAAGTTGCAGGATGAGCTCTCAGACACTGAGAATAAGATCCAAGCGGCCAGAAGATTCTACAATGGCAATGTTCGTGACTTCAATACTAAGATCGAAGTCTTCCCGAATAACACTATTAACAATTTATTGAAATTCAAGAAGTATGATTTCTTTGAAGCGGCTGCCGCGGAAAAAGAAAACGTACAGGTAAAATTCTAAAACTACCGATAGTTAAAAAGCAATCCGCTTTGGCGGGTTGCTTTTTTGATTCTCTTAAAGACGTTGGTTAATTTAGGTAGCTAATAGTTCATCTAAATTTAGGCTAAATATTGGTTAATATCTAATTTTAGAGATAATACAATTGACAAAATAGATATTATATGTTAATATATTATATTGGTAAACTATCATTTCGATAGAGCCATTGGGTACCTTTTCAACTATTGATCCTGACTGATTGATTTCGGTTACGGGGAGATAGAAAGGACGGAAAACATGTCGACAAAGAAGAGCCTCAGTTGGAAGGAAGCGGGTCGGAATGTGGCAGCGCTGGTAGCGTTGTTTACCTTGGCCAGCCGGGTCTTGAAAAAGATTAAAGTCGGTCCGGAGATCATTGATTGGTTGACGGGCTCCGGTAAGGATTTATTCAGCCAGAAGCTGATTGAACTGGGTACTGAGTTTCAGCTCCAAGCCCCTATTTTGCGGGCCGAAATCGATACAAACATTGATCCGCGTTTGCCCATTGGTGGGGCGACAATCGATACACATCGGCGCCAGGGAAGGGTGGTGATCGAAAAGCGGGTTGATGGCTTGTATGTAGATGGACATAAGGTCGTTTTGTATCGATCGCCCAGGCAAATGTACGGCAACAAAATCAATGGCCGTGAATTACGTATTGAATTGGATGGTCAGACCCATGATCGATCAGCACTTTCAGCGAATGTTGCCGACTTCCTATTTGCTAACCAAGAGTATCTGCCGGAAGATTGGAAGAAGAAAGATGAAAACGATAAAACCATTTTTATCTTGTTTTGGGGCACCATCTATCGACGCTTTGATCGCAGTCCCTGCATTCGAACTCTGTGTTGGTGTGATGGTCAGTGTCATGAGAATTGTTACTGGCTCGGCCTTGATTGTTACTCCAACTTTTATTCAGCAGTGCTCGAAAATAAGTAGTTAGTCTGTTCTTTAATCTTTACCCGCGTTGGCCTCTGGCTGACGCGGTCTTTTATTTTCAGTAAATTGCTAATTATATTGATATTTGCTAAAATTACGGTATAAAATATCTATATGTATAATGAAATTGCTTCCAATAAACGCCGGACATGGCTGTTAATCGCTATTTTTACTGCCGTTATTCTGGCTATTGGCTGGTTTGCTGGCTATTATTTTGATTATGGCTATGGCGCTGTTGGTGTGGCTTTGGTATTTTCTTTGGTCATGACCGCGTTTAGCTATTATGGTGGCGACAAGGTAGCCTTAATGTCTTCGGGAGCCCAAGAAATTCAGCATGACGATAATGAAGCGCTATTCCATGTGGTGGAAAATTTATGTATTGCCGATGGTCTACCGATGCCCAAAATTTATCTATTGCCAGAAGAGGCGATCAATGCGTTCGCAACTGGTCGCGATCCGCAGCATGCTTCTATTGCTGTGACTGTTGGAGCGCTAAAAAAATTAAACAATGAAGAATTAGAGGGTGTAATTGCTCATGAATTATCACATGTCAAAAATTATGACATTAGATTAATGATGGTAGTAGTGGTTTTGGTGGGCATGATTTCTATTTTGGCTAATATATTTTTTCGTGGCGCGATGTTTGGGGGTGGCAAGCGTGACAGCGAAGATCGTGGTGGCGGAATTTTGATGATTGTAGGAATTGTGTTAATTATTTTATCACCGATCATTGCTCAGTTAATCCAGTTAGCGATTTCTCGCCGTCGGGAATATTTAGCTGATGCTTCAGGCGCTTTATTAACGCGTTATCCGGATGGCCTGGCCAATGCGCTCGAAAAGATTAATACCGATGCAGCTGTTATTAATTCAGCCTCATCGGCCACGGCCCATCTCTATATTGCCAATCCATTTAAAGGATCGGGCAAAATGTTTGCTAATGCTTTTTCGACTCATCCGCCGATTGAAGATCGAGTTAAGAGGCTAAGAGGAATGATCATTTAGAAAATTACGAATTCAAAATTACGAATTACGAATTTTATATAATTTAGCACATGAAGGAAAATAATATTATTTTGAAAAAATCTTTTGATTTTTCATTAAGAATAATTAAATTATATAAATTTCTAAGAAGTAAGAAAGAATTTATAATTTCTAACCAGTTATTGGGGTCTGGAACATCAATAGGCGCAAATATTGAGGAGGCAGTTGGCGGAGTATCCAAAAAAGATTTTTTGAATAAAATAACTATTGCTTATAAGGAGGCTAGGGAAACGAGTTATTGGATAAAATTGTTGGGAGCTAGTGGCTATTTAGATGCTATTCAATCTCAGTCTATTTTAATGGATTGCGAGGAACTCCTTCGTATACTAGGCAAGATTCAAATTTCAAGCAAAACTGATAATCCGTAATTCGTAATTTTTAATTCGTAATTAATCTAGCTATGTTAAAGATTTTATTTATACCCGATATTGTCGGAAAAATTGGACGTAATGCGGTGCGTCAAGAATTACCGAAGCTGCGAAAAAAATATCAGCCTGATGTAGTGATTTTAAACGCCGAAAATTCGGCGCATGGTATTGGCGCGACCCAAAAAATTATTGATGAACTCAAAGAATTAAAAATTGACGTGTTTACTTCTGGCAATCATATTTGGGATAAGGGCGGATCGGATGAAATGTTGGATAATCCCGAAAATCGTTTGATTCGTCCCGCTAATTACCCATCAAAAAAAGCGGGCGTTGGCGTGCTGCAATTGAATATTGGCGAAATTAAGCTAAATGTGGTAAACTTACAGGGTAGGGTATTTCATGATTGGAATAAGGAAGATTCAGAACACTTACATGATCCTTTTAAAACATTAGAAAAGATTATTGCCAGTGATCGCCAAGGCCTTTATTTTGTTGATTTTCATGCTGACGCTACCTCAGAAAAAGCGGCTTTAGCGACTTACTTTGATGGCCAGGTGCAGGCGGTTTGTGGTACACATACACACATCCAAACGGCTGATGATCGAATTTTGGCTCGCGGCACTGCCTTTATTACTGATGCGGGATCGGTGATGTATGCCGACTCGATAATTGGCGCCGCGAAGGAGCAGGTTTGGAATTTATTTTTCAAAATTGGCCAAACATCCAAGAAGCATGATTTACCAGCAACTGGAAAAGCGGTTTTTAATGCAATTTACCTTGAGCTTGACGTAAAAGAAAGAAAAGCCAAAAAAATTGAAAGAATCAATAAGATTATTGAAGTTAAATAAAATAATTAATTCCTGACGTTATTTTAGTATTTACGGGAGTCTAGTAATTGTAGACGGTTTCTAGATTACCGATATCCGCCGCGGCGGATTCTGGAATGACGTTAAAGGATAAAGTCTAATAAAAATATGAACAAAACAGAACTCGCGCAAAAAGTTTCCGACAAAGTCGGTATCACCAAAGCGCAAGCCGAAGCTTCGCTAGAAGCTTTCACTGAGATCGCTACCGGCGAAATGAAAGCGGGCGGCGAAGTGGTCTTAACTGGGTTTGGCACTTTTTCGGCCAGAGCTCGTAAGGGACGTGAAGGCATTAATCCTCGCAACCCTTCACAAAAGATTGCGATTCCGACCGTTGTTGTGGCTAAATTCAAAGCAGGTAAAAATTTGAAAGATGCTTTGAAGGGTAAGACGCACGCGCCAAAAGCGGAAGCTCCGGTCGCGGCTGTGGAAGCCGAACCAGTTGTTGAATAAAATTTGTTGGCTCATAAAAAACTCGGCTTTGCTTCCGAGTTTTTTTATTTTTTAAAATATTATGTTATAATTAATTATATCGTTAAAATAATTTGGTATGCCAAAGAAAGTTTTAATGACCGCCGTTAAAGCGAAGCCGAAAGTTAAACGTAAAGTTAAGTCGCTTAAAGCAAAAACAAGCGGTGCGGTTAAAAAACCAAAACATAATCATAAAAAACCAGGCGCTAATCACGTTAAATCTTTTTATCGACCGAAATCAATGTCGCGCGCTCTGTATGATTTAGAAGAGGAGTTAGAATCAGAGCTATGTCATATCGTTTGGATACCGCTGGCCTTGGGATTGGCTTGCACTGCCATTGGTCTAAATTTGATGTTAGCCATTGCTTATAGCCGTTAGTTGTTTATTTAAAATTCAAAAAACGTCCGACCTTAGGTTATTTTGGTCGGGCGTTTTATATTTAACATTAGAGTTGCTTTAACATGTAAGTGCCGGTCAGACGGTAGCCAGATTTCTGGTAGTACTGGCGGACGCCAATACCTGAGATGATGGCTATTTTTTTTAGTTTATTTTTTTGCGCAATTTTTTCAGCTTCAAGTAGTAATTTTTTACCTAGACCCAAATGCTGTACTTCACCAGAAGTTCCGATTTCAGCTAGTTGACCGTAAGTGTGAAGTTCACGGATGAGGGCAGAATCAATTAATTCGGTTAGGGGAGCTTTGGCTGGTTCAGCCGGCAGACGTAAGCGCAGAAAGGCATAGAGAACTTTTTGATCAGGAGACTCAAAGGATAAAAAGTATTCAGTGCCACCATTACTTTGATATTTACGGGTAATCAATTTTAATTTTTCGGTTTGAGTTGGTTGGTGGCCCGCTTCACGGCAGCGGATACACTGACAACTCCAACCATCAAGTTTAGCTTGTTGTTGCAGGAGTTGGCGTAGGTTAGTAATTTTATTTCCGGCGATAATTGATTCTTCCGGAATATCCCGTATTAAACGAGTGATGCGCACCCAGGGCGGCGTCATCTTTTTTATTTTGATTAACAAAGTTAATAATTGCTTATCGGTATAGGGTTTGTATTTGCCTTGCTTATAGAGTTTATTTAAATCGGCGAATTCATTGACAACACAAGGATAGATTTTAATCATGTCTGGCATGTAATTGCCATCAGTAAAGATTTTTTTGAACATGGCCAAATCTTTAGCGGGAGTTGAGCCATACATATTGGGCATCAAATGTAGATTGAGTTTGAAGCCAGCGTCCTTAAGTAATTTAATGGCAGCAATACTTTGAGCGGCGGTGTGGCCGCGACGATTTATTTTTAAAACTTGATCATCGGTATGTTGAATGCCCAACTCGACACGCGTACAACCGAAATTTCGCAGGCGTTTGACTTCAGTTTGATCAATATAGTCGGGTCGAGTTTCTAAAGTTAAGCCGATACAACGATGTTTGGCGGTTTCATTTTTCTTTTGGGCTTCAGTTAAAGTTTTAGCGGACTTACCATTGAGAGCCTCGAGGCAACGCTTAATGAACCAATTTTGGTATTGGTGGGCGTGGTAGGACCAAGTTCCGCCCATCACGATTAATTCTACTTTATCGGTGGTGTGACCATTAGCTTCTAAGGCTTTAAGGCGCATCGTTACCTGACGGAAGGGGTCAAAGTCGTTTAAAATGGCGCGCATGACGGCCGGTTCGTTGCTGAGGTAAGATTTGGGCATGTTCTTTTCGGTCGGACAGAAAAGGCAGTTTCCGGGGCAGTCTTGGGGTTTGGTGAGAACAGAAATGACGGCGACGCCCGATAATGTTCGCACGGCACGCTTCGTTAGTAATCGTTCAAGATTTTTGTTCACTTTGATTTTCTTGTCTTTCACGAGCCGGCGGTATTGTTCTAGCAGTTCCGATTTTTGTGGTGGTGGCAATTTCAGTTTGCCAGCCGCTTTTCGCGCCAAATTAAAAAGTTCCTTCTCGGAAGTAGGATTGGCTTGACTTAACTCTAAAGCGATGGATTTTAGTTTGTTGATGGCCATAATGATTAAAATATAGTATAGCACTTATAGGCGAAAATATCAATGGTCGTCGATCATTGACAAATTATAGCTATCGGGTATAATATCCTATCAGTCTATTGTTACTGAGAAGTACATTTAAACCAAACCAGAGGAGAATTCATCATGACTGAGTCGATGCGGCAAAATCCGAATGCCAGCGAGTTTCCAATGTGTACTGCTCGACCGATTGAGGAGCCACAGGGACAAGTATATTTTGATCAGTTTTGTCAGTCGATGCCGACCTGGAAGAGAATTCGACCTAATCGACGGCTTGAGCTGATGGGAGAGTTCCGGCGTGCGCTTCAATCAAGACACATGCCGATTGGTGATTTGGCCAATCGGGTTATTGAAGCTAACGGCTTGAACCTGGAAGTACCCGCGGGCATTAAACGGGTGAAATTTATTAAGACTACACTGAAAGAAATGACCGGGAAAGATGAAGCGGATTACTTCGAAATCTATTCTCACTTCATTGGTCTCCAAAATTTCCCGCTGGCCGTTTGGTTGAATTTGCGCCTACAGTATCTGGACCAACCGCATAATGAGTGCCTTTACACTTTGTCGCGTTATGAAGCTATCAATGTTGATGGCCGAACTATCGATTGTGTTTTGGCAATCGATAATGATCCTTCGATTGGTAAGTGGCTTTATGGTCGGTCGATCGGTTATTTTGCGGCTCCCACGGTATTTTCCGGCGACTCGCTTTGGTTGATACCAAGTGTGCCAATGCCAAAACTGGCAACCTAAGAAAGGGTTAATGATATGTCGGAAAGTGAGGCGGAAAGAAAGGAAAGATTGGCTCGGGAGTATGCAAAAGTGGCCGTCACTCAGACGCCACAAGAAAGACGTGAGTTCGAGCGGGCGCAAGCAAAAAAAGAGGAATTGGATGATTTGGCTAATTATGGAACGCCCGTTGATGCTTTTCTGAAAGATAGTTAATTGTACATTTCACCCGCTAGAGCGTATTGCGCTGGCGGGTTTTTTATTTGATAATTATTAAAAATATGCTAAAGTAAAGCCAATATGAAACCAAAAACTCAAAAAATATTAGACCAAGTCCAGAATATATATAATCAAATTTCGCGCGGTTTTTCCGATACCCGTGGTAAATCTTGGCAAGGGTTTGGTGATTTTAATAAGTACACTAAGAATGGTGATAGTGTTTTAGATTTGGGTTGCGGTAACGGCCGGATGGCAGATATTTTTAATGAGCAGGCGATTGATTATTTGGGTATTGATAATTCATCTGAACTTATTAAGTTGGCGCAAGCTCGATTTACTAATCAATCCAACTACAGATTTGAAGTTGGTGATGCTCTGACCTTTAGCTATCAGGAAAAATTCAATTTAGTTTTAATGATCGCCGTTTTGCATCATGTTCCGACTAGAGAATTGCGATTGCGAGTTTTAAAAAATACTTATAATTCCTTAAAGCCAGGCGGTCGCTTAGTAATTAGCAATTGGAATTTGTGGCAGGTGATTGGCGGTCGGAAACGTTTTAGATATTACCGCTACATCTTTGATTATGCCGAGAAATTAAAGCGGGGAGTTTGGCAGTTATCCGATGCTTTTGTGCCGTGGAAACCATTAGCTGGAGATAATCTGCGCTATGTCCACTCCTTTAAGCGCGGTGAATTAGCCGGACTATTAAAAACGGCAGGATTTGTGATCGAGAAAATTAATTTTGAAACTAAAAATGGCGAACTGTCAGATATTTGGCACGGTGATAATTTGTTGGCGGTAGCTATCAAAAAATGATAAACTATAATTATGAAAATAAATAAAAACATTTTTAAGGAATACGATATCCGCGGTAAGTATCCGGAAGAATTAGATGAAAATACTGCCTATGCTTTGGGTTTGTCGTTTGCTAAATTGATTAAAGCCAAAAAAGTAATCATTGGTCGCGATGCACGTCGCGAATCTGAGAAAGTATTTTGGCCGCTAGTTTTGGGTTTACTAGACAGTGGAGTCAAGGTTGATGATTTGGGTGTTTGCGCTACACCGGAATTGTTTTTTGCTGTTGGTGTCAAAAACTATGATGCTGGTTGTATGGTAACAGCTTCGCATTCGCCAGCCGGACAGACGGGCTATAAATTCTGCGATGGTCGTGGTCGCCCCTTGTTAACGGTTAGTCTCAACAAATTACAATCGATAGCTGGCCAAGTCAAACAGAAATTCGACGTTGCTGAATTAAAAAAACAAACTAAAGCGATCGACTTTGTTTCAGTGGTAGCGGAATACAAAAAATTTGCTTTGTCATTTATTAAGCCCGAAATACTAAAGAATTTAAAAATCGTCTTGGACGCCTCGAGTGGTTCCGGGTCGCGCTTAGCCGAAGATGTTTTTTGTGCTTTGCCGGCCACTGCTATTTTAATGAATTTTTGTACCACTGATCAGTATCCCGACCACGGTCCGAATCCCTTATTGCCGGAAAACCAGCAGTCAATTATTAAAAAAATAAAATCCGAGCAAGCTGATCTGGGAGTGTTGTTTGATGGCGATGCTGATCGTGCGATATTTTTTGATGAGACTGGAACTTTTGTGGAGCCGTATTACATTAATTGTTTATTATCGGAGCTAATACTTAAGAATAATAAGAAGATCAAATTAATGGTGGATGCGCGCTTAAGTCTCGGAATTTCAGAGACGATCAAGAGAGCGGGCGGGAAAGTTGTAAGACATCGCAGTGGTTTTTCTAATATCATCAACTCCATGGTGGCAAAAAATATATTGTTCGGTTGTGAAAATTCTGGTCATTTCATGTTTAATTTTGGCCTGAAAAAGAAAGGTAATTTCGTTTATGGCGAAGCCATTATCCCGGTTTTATTGGTGTTAAATTATTTGCAACAGAAAAAAATTAAATTGGCGCAAGCGCTTAAGCCGTTTAAAGACCAGTATTTAATTTCTGGAGAGCTTAATTTTAAAACCGCTAAGTTTGCGGCTATTTGTAAAGTTTTACAGAAAAAGTTTGTCGGTTTAAAGTCAGATGAGATTGATGGTTTATCATTTTTCGGTCCTAAAGGTGAATGGTTTTTTAATTTACGCACCTCACATACGGAGCCGGTAATCAGATTAAATATCGAAGCGAAAAATAGAGAGAAATTAAATCAGTTGAGAACAGAGATTGTTGCTATTATTAATAAATTTTAATTATATTTTATGGCTAACAAATTTACGGCTGAACAAGCACAAGAAACTGGGGAGCGGCTGGGAATAGATTGGACAAAATTTGATGTCGAACAATTTCGGATGGGAATGGACGTTGAATTGGAACATGGTACTCGCGATCCTAAAACCAACGTCACTAATGACGGACCATTTGTCACGGGAAAAATCGCTTTGGCTCATCTTAATGAATTTCCCGATTATTATACCCGCCTAAAAGCGATGGAAGAGGAAGCCGAAGCCTTTTGGGGAAAAGAAGACTAACCATTTTAAGAAATCCGTCGTAGGAAACTGGGCGGATTTTTTCATTGACAAAGTTGATTTTTCTGCGTATAGTGTCAACAGCTCTTTTACAGCAACCACGGTCCATATAACCAAATAGGAGGCACAGATTATGGACTTTCACCAACCGGAACCGGCCGCAGTTAGTCACACCGTTTTATTGATTTTTTCGGTCATTTCTATGAGCACTATGATGGGTACTCTCTTGTCACAGTGTGATTCTAGTCCGCCGGTAATTACTCTTAGTCCGGTTTCTCAGGTAGCCAATCCTGGTTCGCGGGTGGAGTTCGCGGTTGTAGCCACTGGGGGTCGCGCTTATTCTTGGAGTCATGACGGTCAAGAAATTTCCGGTCAGACGGAGGCGTCGCTGGTCTTTGACCAGGCCGCTCAAGAAAATGAGGGCAGCTATACCTGCTTGGTTTCTAACAATCAAGGCTCGGTCGTGACTGAACCAGCTACCCTGGATGTTAATGATCCGCCAGTGATTGTCGAAAACTTTACGTCGCAAACAGTGACCGAGGGTCAGGAGTTAATTTTGACTGGTCAAGTTAGTGGCACAGAACCGTTCACTTATCGGATTTTACACAACAACAAATTAGTGGCGGAAACCGCTGAATGTCGTTGGCGTATTGAGCAGGTAACTCTGGATGATATTGGTCCCTGGCGTTTTGCCGTGACTAATGTTACAGGGATTTCACTTCGCTCAGATCCGGTCAATGTGATCGTGAAACCAATTATTATTACGCCCGAAGGAGAGGGCGAGGGTGAAGGTGAGGGCGAGCCGCCGATCGAGGGTGAGCCGGAACCTATCTTGTGTCAGCAGAATTTCTGTGCGACAGCCAATGATGGCGATAATGCGAGTTCGCCGATTGATAAGAGTTTTTGTGAATATTTCGCTGATCTATTTACAAATGCTCCGCGAGACCTATTGGGTAATTATGTAAAGTTTGTTAATCTGTTCGATCCTAGTAAGCCGGGCGATATGAATGGTGCTTCATCCATTGACAAGTCTCAGGGTGAAGATAAAATGACAATTCAGGTCGGGAGTAACCATATTCCTGATTGTGCCTACGAACTAAAATTGATCGAGGCAGTATTGCTAAAGCGAGATTTCTGCGAGTGTCACAGTGGTTTAAGTCATAAGCTGGTTCATGAGGCCTGGAATTTCAATATGGCCCGACTATCGCAAGATTTTGCTGGCTTGTATTGGACTTTGGCCGATGCAGTTTTGCCAGGCTTCAAGCAGATCTTGTGTGCTCATATGATGATTGGTAATGGCAATATCCAGTATTATAAGGATGATGTTCTGGTGCCGTTAACTGATCCGGAAAATGCCAATGCCAATAAAGTTATCGGTTATGGCTCAGGTGGCTTGGTTCAAGGAATCGCTTTCCTGCTGGGCAAAAATATTGCCAACTCTCGTTTGAATTTAGCGGATTATGCAACTTTGCCCGAATACTTTGGTCCGGATGGCGATGCTGATGGTGATGGAACAACTAATGCCGAAGAGTATGATGCTTTTGGATCTACTCCCGAGGCTTATGTGGCAGCAGCCCTTGATCCCGAAATCCATCTTGATAAGAAGTAGAACTTTAGATCCCTGAGCGGGAGGAGAAATTCTTCCGCTTTTTTATTTCAATATGTATGATAAGATATTTATATATAATTAATTTATGATTGGTATTTTTGACTCCGGTGTCGGAGGTTTAACAGTGGTCAAGGAACTGCGACGGCAACTGCCGGGCGCGTCTTTTATTTATCTTGGTGATAATGCCCGCACACCCTATGGTAATCGCAGTCAGGATATTATTCAAAAATATTCCAGTGATGATGTTGAGTTTTTGATTGGTAAGGGCGCTAAGGTAATTGTCGTCGCCTGTAATACTGCCTCAGCTTTAGCGGGTGAGTATTTAAAACAGAAATATGACTTGCCGATTTTTGAAGTGATTACTCCAGCGGCAGCAGCAGCCTCTCAAGTGGCGATAGGACATGTGGGGGTGATTGGCACCCGTGGTACCATCAACAGCAATGCGTACGGTCGACAGCTTCAGGGATTACGTCCCGAATTATTAATCTCTTCTCAGGCTTGCCCGTTGTTGGTGCCATTAGTCGAAGAAAATTTGTTCAACCGGGCCGAAACCAAAATGATTTTGCGCAGTTATTTGCATCCTCTAAAATTAAAAGGAGTGGATACTTTGATTTTGGGTTGTACGCATTATCCGTTACTCAAAAAGCATATTCAGATAAAGGTTGGTGGACAAGTTAAATTGATTGATCCAGCCGAAGAAGTGATTAAGTCGCTGGGTGAGTATCTACTGGCGACTAAGCAAAATTTCGGTGATGGCGTTGCCGAATTTTATGCTACTGATCCTGATAGTCGGTTTAAGGAAATCGGCGAAGTCTGGCTGCAAGAAGAAATTGATTTACAGCGGGCTACTTTATAATTTAATCTCAAAAAAAGAATCCCAGTCGCTTCATAGCGGCTGGGATTTTGTGAACAAGTTATCTAACTTTAATTTTCAACTTTTCTTTTTCTTTGGGAATAACCACCTGAGTACCATCAGGCGAGAATTCAGCTTCGAGTAATTGTTTCAAGTTGGCACTGCCAGTTTCTTCTCCGTGGAGAATAAAGATGGTTTGACCAGTTGCTTCAACTGAAAGAACGGCCTTGGCGTAATCAACGAGTTCAGAGCAATCAGCATGAGCCGAAAAACTTTGAAACAATTTGATTTGCGCTTTGATAATAACTTCTTGGCCATTCATATTGACTTTGGCAGGATTGCCTTGAAGTTTTCGGCCTAAGCTTGCCGGTGACATGTAGCCAACCAAACAAACAATAGTCTGATCACTGGGCAAATTGACGCGCAGGTGATTTCTCACGCGTCCCGCATCACACATTCCAGATCCGGAAATAACAATCAGTGGTGCCATTTTTCCGGCCAACTGGATTGATTCCTCATAGTCGGTAATAAATTGGACGTAAGGATTTTCTTTGTTAAACGGATTAAAGTCCAGCGTGTGCTTGTTTTTGAATGATCCTAGATCCCAGTACTTGGCATAGACTTCAGTCAGCTTTACCGACATCGGGGAATCCAAGTAAATTGGAATGTCGGGTATTTTACCAGATTTCATGGCGAGCGTGAGCAAATAGATCAATTCCTGACTTCGTTGCAGAGCAAAGGAGGGGATGATAATCTTTTTGCCGCTTGAAGCGGCTTCGGTAATCGTCGCAAACAATTCATCAACTTCAGGTTGACGTTCCGGATGATGCTTATTTCCGTAAGTCGATTCGGTAAACCAGCAATCGAGCGGTTCTTTGACTACTGCCGGCGGATAAAGAAGCATACCTTCTTGCCGGCCCAAATCGCCGCTGAATCCTAAACGTAGGACTTTTTTGCTTTTCGGTTCCGTCATCGTCAAAACGGAAATGGCTCCACCCAAAATATGTCCTGAGGCATAAAACTTCAAAGTCATCTGATTAGACAGTTTGACTTGCTCTTTGTAGGTCAAGCCAGATTTCATAATCAAATTAATCGCCTTGGCGACATCACGTTCCGTAAACAAGGGCCCAGTTTCTTTCGAGGTGCGGTCTTTGTTACGGGGGCGTTCATCGGCATGTTGGCACTTTCTTTTGGCCAACTCGCGCTGAATCTTAAAAGAGTCAGCCAGCATGATAGGAATTAGGTCAGCCGTTTGTTTGGTACAGAGCACTTTTCCTTTAAAGCCGTTATTTACCAAAAACGGCAACAGGCCGACATGGTCAATATGAGCATGGGTGATGATGACGTAGTCAACTTTAGCCGGATTAATGCTTTTGAGCAGTTTGGAATTGTTGGCAAAAAAGTTTTTGACATCGCCCTGAACTAGGCCGACATCAACCAGAATAGTCGTAGTCTTTTTTCCGCAGCTGACCGAAATTGCAGTGCAAGAACCGGTCAGATTGTCCGATGTGGCTAGGCCGCCGAGAAATTCCAGCGATACATCCATTGCTTTCTCCTTGGTTGATGGTTGCGGACGTTGTGAGGGGTAATGATGGCCTTATATTTTCAAGGAACTGAAACTATCTTTCTGGTTTTCATCTTATAGTATAATCAAATTTTATGCAAATTTAATAGATTTTGTGCCGATATTTGATAATACTCAACATTTATCGGTAAAAAAAGCCGTCCCGCCTCAGTTTTGATAAACTGAGATTGGACGGCAGTTAAGGTACTAAAATTTTTGCTTAATGGTTTCTACCACCTGCATTTTGGCTTCTTGCTTGGCGCGGCGAATGGCGTTGGCAATAGCCATCGAGTCAGATTTGCCATGACTGATAATCAAAATACCGTTAACTCCCAGGAGGATGGCGCCACCAACTTCTTTATAGTCAGAGCGTTTGTGATGGTTCCAGAAAAAGGAAACAAATTTCCATAGTATGCCCATCTTGTCTTTGACTAAATTGAGTACGCCCTCGCCGACTTTAATAGTGTTGTTGCCCATCTCGCCGGAGCAAACAATTACATTAACATCGTCGGTAAAAACTTTGTCGCCTTCGATGTTGCCCTGATAATTTATTTTTCCGTCTAGCGAACCATCAGGGAGTCTTTTGTGCTTCTTATTTCCCAAATCCCAATAAGAGTTGCTATGGAGGAGACTGTCAGCACCCTTGATGTCGGGATTGCCCTTGCCTGCTTCACCGCCAATATTTAGCAATTTAACAATCGGCTCTTCTATTTGCCACATGGCTTGGGCATAAATTGATCCCATCAGGGCACAGTTGTATAAATCTTCGGCCGAGGCGCGATGAATCGCTCCCGCATCAAGAATCAGACAGCCATTGGAATTATTATTAGGCAAAGGGACGGCAATCGCTGGCTTCACATTTTTTCCTGGTTTGCCCAGGATAAATGATCCTAGCCCGACCATGCCAGCAGTATTGCCGGCGGAAACTAAGGCGCGAGCTTTTGCAGTTTTTACCATATTGATGCCAATACCCATGGCGGAAGTGCGACGTTTTTTACCGATTGTATTATAGTCGTCATCCATCTCGATCTTGTCGGTACATTCCAGGGCGAGGACACCTTCGAGTGGATTTTTGAAGATCCGCAAAAATTGCCAACAGCGATCAATCCAACTCAATTCGTAGAATTTCTTGATGGCTGCGGAAGTGCCGATAGCAATAATTTCCTCCGGTTCAACAAAGTCTTCAATAATGGCTTTTTTGATGCCTCTTTTAACCGCGTCCGGTGCATTGTCGCCACCATCTAAGTCAACGACAATGATCGTCTTTGGCTCCTCTGGTTCGTCGTTGAGAATTTGCGGTACACGACGGCGTAGCCTGTTGATGGTTCGCTTGAAGACGCCAATAAAATCTTCCCAATGTTCGCGAAGCTTTTCTTTATCCATGATGTTTCTCCTGTGTTTTGATTATTTTAAAGGTGCTTAAGGCTATCTTATCAAATTATGGCCAAATGGCAAGTGAGATTTTAGTAACTAAAAACCCCCGTTGTTCAGACGGGGGTTTTGCGAATTATATTAGCCGTTTTGTTATTCTTTAACTTCTTCAGCGACCTCAGTTGGAGCTTCGGCTTCAGTAGTTTCTTCCTTTTTCTTGCGGCCTCGTTTTTTGACTTCTTTTACTTCTTCAGTGGTTTCAGCTTCTTCAGTCTTGGTTTCGGTAGCTTCAACCTTAGTTTCAGCCACTTCGGTTTTGACTTCTTTAGCTTCCTTAGTGCTGGACTTTGGTTTAGCTAAGCTCAAACCTAAACGATGGTTTTTTGGTTCGATAGAAACAACGTAGAATTCAACTTCATCACCAGCTTTAGCGATATCGGTTGGGTTCAAATTGCTCTTATCAGATAATTGAGAAACGTGAGCTAAGCCTTGGATGTTTTTTTCGAGTTCAACAAATAAGCCGAAAGGATTTACTTTGATAACAGTACCCTTAACTTTTTGACCGACTTTGTATTTGCTTTCAATACCAACCCAAGGGTCATGTTCTAATTTCTTCATGGATAAGAAAATCTTAGAATTTTCAATACCGATAATTTCGGCTTTGACTTTCTGACCGACTTTAACAAAGTCATGAGGATTGTCGATTCTTTGCCAAGCTATTTCGGAAATATGGATTAAGCCTTCTAACTTATCGGAGAATTCAACGAAGACACCGAAGTCAGTAACGGCCGTGACAGTACCTTCGACGGACATGCCAACTTTATATTTGCCGATAACGTCTTTTTGGGTTTCTTCCCAAGCGGCTTTTTCGGAAACAATTAACTTATCATCATTCTCGTTAGCATCGATAACCTTAACTTCAAATTTCTTGCCAACGTAGCTTTTTAAGATTTCATAAATACGATTCTTGTCGCCACCCGGAACGCGAGGATAGTGCTCTGGGGATAATTGAGAAACTGGTAAGAAGCCATTAATACTTTCTACCTTGATCATCAAACCACCCTTGTTAGCTTCAGTGATGACACATTGAACGATTTCACCGCTCTTAATATAATCAGCCAAAGTCTGCCAAGCTTTTTGTTTGCCGGCATATTGGAAGGATAATTCAACTTCACCATTTTCATTTTCTAATTCTAAAACAGTCGCTTCGATTAAATCGCCAGCTTTTAAGTTTTTGTAAGCATCACCTTCATCATAACGTTCTTTGCCACGAATAACACCAGTCATGGTGCCGTTCAAATCGACGTGAATTTCGTTCTTATCGATTGAAATTACATTACCGCGGGTAAGATCACCAATTTTAGGTAAATCAAAATACTGCTTTTCATCAAGCAGTTTTCCCATTTCGGAGTTTTTGTTTCCGTAAATCATACTTTAGTTGTAGCCATTAATTAACCGGACCACGGGCGTCGCTAGAATCTGGCCCAAGCCTAGCGAAAACCTTAATCGTTTCCCAGTACCGCTTTTTATTAAATTGCGGATTTGCTTTAATTTGTAAGGTAATTATAACAAAAGATGCTTTAAAAGTCAATATTAGACTAATAATTAAATATAGTGAATATATTTTATCTAAATTTAAACAAAAAACTGAATCGAGAAATCCTTTGGTTGGCGCTGATTGACTTTTTGTTGTTTTACTGATATAAATAGGTATTCAAGTGAATTTGAATACGTACCTAAACATTCAGAACAAAGAGGAGTTCATGGTTATGAACATGCAGCCAGTTATTAATGGATTAATTGAGAATTATGATTCCAAATTAAGCAAGACTTGGGTTAATTTACCCTCTTCATTTGCACTTCATTCGGGAATTGAATCCTTGGTTATGTGTGGTTTTTTAACGCCGGAGGACATTCAGTGGGTTTGGCAGTATGGAAAAATTTCCTTCGGTATGAACGAGAGGCAATTTCGATCACTGAGAAGTCGTGCTCAGCGTTACCACGCTGAAAGATTGAGGGCGGGAAGGGAATTTGAAAAAAATAACGCTCGATTACGACAGCAGAACTTCAACCCCAAAAGGACCTATTAAAATGAATCTGGAGCTTATTGGCGGTATCGTCTTCGTGTTGTTTCTTGTTGGCGTGACGGTCTGGCTGTTTCAGATGTGGCTGTCAGCAGTAAAGTGCGGGCGACAACTGTTGGCCCAAGATCAATTGCAGTCGATGCAGGCGGTGCTGGGAAAGCGGCCGAGCGAGTCTGTTCCTATGTTCGATGGCGAGACCAGGATGTATTGTCTGATTAACGTAATCTTCGGCGGGCTGACCTGCCTAATGATTGGTTATCTCGCAGTTGCTGGCTTGATTAGTTGCGGTCTCTATCTTTGTTCTTGAACTGAACCTTTTCCCGTGTCGGACAAAAGTGGCACGGGATTTATTTTATCTTTTGGATTGACTTTAATTATAAAAAATAATAGAATTTGAGAATTAACTATATATGGCTTTTATCAAAAAACAAGAAGACTTTATCTGTAAGTATTGTGGCGCCGAAGTTAAGGGTACTGGTTATACTAACCACTGTACTAAATGCTTATGGTCACGACACGTAGACGTTAATCCGGGTGATCGCGCGGCTGAGTGTCGTGGCGGTATGCGTCCAGCTGATTTATTTTATCGCGGTGGCAAATGGATTATTTCTCATCGCTGTGAAAGTTGCGGCTATATTAGCAATGATAAAATTAGAGAAGAGGATGACTTTAATGAAGTGGTGCGTCTGGAAAAAGAAATTAATGATAAAAAAATTAAACGTTTTTAATTAATTTTAACTTAGTTGGCAAGTTATTATATATATTAAGATTCGGTTTTAGTCTTTAGTGATTAAAGCCGATTTTTTATTTGTCGGCATTATATGTTATAATTAAAATAATTATATGAACAGTTTTTTTACTATTCCCGATGTAATTATTTTAGCCCTGGTCTTAGTTATAATTATGGCCGGTTTTTTTGCTGTTGTTATTTCTAAGGAGCGCAAGAATGCAAAGAAAAATCGTGACTTATTAATCAAATTACAGAAACTTAATCAAGAGTTGAAGCGTTTAGATGATGCCAAGTCGGAATTCTTATCGATTGCCAGCCATCAATTACGAACACCAACAACAATTATTAAGGGTTATGTCTCAATGATCAGAGAGGGTAGTTTTGGTAAAGTGCCCAGACCCATTAAAGATAATCTAGATAAAGTAAATATTGCCGTGGAGCGCTTGCTTAATCTAATTGAGAACTTATTGGATATTTCTCGAATAGAAGCGGGTCGTTTAGAGTTTAATATCCAGTCGGTAGATTTAGGGCAGATTGCCCATGAACTTATCGAGGAATTTAAGCCCAAGGCCGATGCCAAAAAAATCAAATTGGTTTTGGCAGTACCGAAAAAATTTCCGAAAACGTTGACTGATCCGCAAAAAATAAAAGAGGTTGCTTCTAATTTGGTCGATAATGCCGTTAAATATACTGATAAAGGTGAGGTGATAATCGATTTACACCAAGAGGGGGCCTCAGTAGTTTTTTCAATCATTGATACTGGCATGGGAATCGCTCCTACTGAGGTGGGAAGATTATTTAATAAATTTGTCCGAGGTGAAGATGTTGCTTCGGGTCATCCAGAGGGTACTGGATTGGGACTTTACTTTGCTCGTATTGTGGTGGAGAATTTGGGTGGAAGAATTTGGGCCGAGTCGGCCGGTAAGGGACGAGGCTCTAAATTTAGTTTCTCTCTGCTTTTAGCCGATAAGAAGCAGGCTCCTAAAATTAGAAAATAAAATTAATAACATAAATATATGGGGTGTTCATGCAAGGGTTGCGGCACTTGCGGGGTCAAGAAAGTTGCCAAACCGGCAACCAAAAAGACAGTCAAGAAAGCTGCTAAGAAAAAGTAAAAAAATGACCGACGATTATTCGCCGGTCATTTTTGTTATCGTTTTTCAGTAATCTCTTGCTGGATATTGGCGATGAAATCAGTGAGCTTAATGATTCCTTGATCGCCATCACTGCGTTTACGTACCGCCACTGATTCAGACTCAACTTCCTTTTCGCCAATAACGAGGATATAGGGAGTTTTTTGTTTTTCGGCGTTGCGAACGCGTTTACCTAAAGATTCATTACTATCATCTAATTCGGCGCGTAAATCAGCTGTCTGCAAATCGGCTAAAACTTTACGACCGTAGTCATTGAATTTTTCTGATACTGGAATGATAACGATTTGGTTGGGCGAAAGCCAAGTTGGGAAAGCGCCGGCGAATTGTTCAATTAGTAAGGCGATGGTTCTCTCGTAGCAACCAATTGACGAACGATGAATGACAATTGGACGCTCTTCTTTGCCGGCTTCATTGATGAAAGTCATGTCAAATTTTTCGGGTAAGGCAAAATCAATTTGCACGGTAATAATCGTGTCTTCTTTGCCATAGACGTTCTTCATTTGAATATCTAATTTCGGACCATAGAAAGCCGCTTCGCCTTCAACTTCTTCGTATTGTAACTTATTTTTATCGAGAATTTTTTTCAATGTTTTTTGTGATTCTTCCCAAGCTTCTGGTGCATCAATATATTTACCCTTTTTATTGGCGGGATCCCATTTAGAAAAACGGTAAGTAAAATCTTCTAGCTTCAAGGTTTTCATGACGTAATTAATCAAATTAAGCACGTCATCAAATTCTTTTTCTAATTGGTCCATGCGACAAATTAAATGCCCCTCGGCTAGAGTGAATTGACGCAAGCGGATTAAGCCATGCATTTCACCAGATTCTTCATTACGGAAAAGAGTCGAAGTCTCATTATATCTGACTGGTAAATCGCGGTAGCTATGTAGGGTGGAATTGTAAATCATGAATTGGAACGGGCAAGTCATGGGGCGTAAGGCCAGTTCATCGCCGGAGCCATCAATAATAAACATGCCATCACGATAATGATCCCAATGGCCAGAGATTTTATATAAATCACTCTTAGCCATGAATGGTGTCATGGTTAACTGGTAACCACGTTTTTCTTCTTCGTCTTCAATCCAACGTTGTAGAATTTGTTTGATTTTCGCGCCCTTAGGGGTTAAGAGGGGGAGTCCTTGGCCAATTGGTTCGGAGGTAATAAATAATCCCAGTTCACGACCCAATTTATTGTGATCGCGCTTTTCCGCTTCCTCTAACATTTTTAAATATTTTTGTAATTCGTCCTTGGTTGGAAAGGCCGTGCCATAAATGCGTTGTAACATTTTATTTTTGGCATCACCACGCCAATACGCTCCGGCGGCACGTAGTAATTTGAACTGCCCTAATTCTTTGGTGGTTTCAGCGTGAGGGCCACGGCAGAGGTCGGTAAAGTCACCAACGGTATAAAAACTGACGGTAGATTCGCCCTTAGCTTCCAAATCATTAATTAATTCTTGCTTGTAAGGCTGATCGGACATTTTCTCCAGTGCCTCTTTAATCGGTAAATCAAATTTCTCAAACGGTAATTTGCGTTTGATGATTTCTTCCATCTTTTTGTCGATGGCTTTGAGGTCTTCGGGAGAAAAAGTTTTTTCACCTAAATCAAAGTCATAATAAAAGCCTTCGTCGATAGTTGGGCCGATGGCGAATTTAACGTCACCAAAAAGTTCGCGTACGGCGTAAGCCAAAATATGCGAAGTGGAATGGCGGATTTTGTCTAATTGTTCGTTCATATTTACCCTGTTAAATAAGATTTGAATCTGTTAATTCTGGTCTTATTAGATTAATTTGTTAATTATTTATACTAAACCCCTTAATTTATTAAAGTTTCAAAGCTAATTATAAATTTTCGAAAATTTATAATTTATTTAACGGGGTGAAGTTATTTGTTTTTTAATAGTTTGTATTCTGATTTTAACATACTCATAATGATTTCATCCCAATATTTGCCATAGCGGTAGATACTTTGTCTTTTAACTCCCTCTTTTTTGAGTCCACACTTGCTGTAGCATTTAATTCCGGCAGCGTTACCTTCGTAGACTGATAAGCCGAAACGATTTAGCTTTAGTGTATTGAAGCAATATTTCATTACCGTTTTTAAGGTGTCTTGCCCGTAGCCTTGGTTCCAATAATTTTTATCACCAATAATAATGCCCCAGTCGGTTTTTTTATTAACTAGATTGAGTGAATGTAAATCGGTACTGCCGATGTGGACACCGTCCTTAGTATCAATTGACCAAATTATTTGTTCTTTATTATTACCGATTTTTTTAATGTAAGCTTTTTCTTGATTTAAGGTAATTCCTGTATTTTGTCGACCGAGAAATCTCGTAACGGTTTCGTCATTAAACCAGCGGACGAAATTCGCCGCGTCTTTAAGCGACATTGGTCTTAAAATAACTTTCTTGCCTTTTAAAATTGGTCCGTTCATATGTTTAGATTAAAAAACTCTCATCCCGAAAACACACCTTGGTTAAAGATATATTTTCGGGACGAGAGTTTATTCCCGCGGTTCCACCCAAATTTCCTTCTTAAGGCTGTCATCCTGAACAAAGTGAAGGATCTCATGTTAATCTTAAATGGGACTCTTCGTTTCACTCAGAATGACGACTTATAAGTCGGACGCTTTTTGACGGGCTTAGTACGGCAAGCCGTAAAGTTGACGGAAATTTCCGACAGTCTTAGACAGTTGGTATCTGCCTCAATCGCTTAAACTTATTATACGTTATTTTATTCAAATAAACAAACATTGACAAATTTTGTCATATACTGTATAATATATCATTAGCTCATTGACATGTTGATAAGTTTGATGTCCCGGCTTTCTTTTTGTTTAATTTAAGCTAAATTAGATAGAAAGAAAGTCTGGACCATTGAAAGTCCTGGCTTCTTCTTGGCCATAGTGGTCGAGAATACTGCCTCACAGAGGCGGAAAGACACACACCATGAGTAAAACAACCGCAAAGGCCCTTTTGGCTGCACTCGGAATCCTAACGGAAGAAGAGATGAAAGAATGGACCGAAGGGCCAGGAGAAGTGAAGGATTTCTTGGCGGCTCGTGTCGCTGAGAAGATGGCGAACACCTTCTGTGTTTCGCTGTCGGACAACGAGCTTCAGCAGCAGTTCCCGCAGTTCGCCGATCGTCTCGTTCCCTGGCGCAAGCTGGCGGCTCTGATGGGCTACACTGGCCATATTGTTTGGCTCGTCAAGCAGGGCTTCACGCTGAAAAAGCATGCCCCGCTTGTCGGCCCCTGTTACGATAATCTCGGCTATCTCCAGGACTGGAATTTCGATGACAATCCTACCGATGATTGCCTGGTATTCTGGGTGCCCCGTTTGGCGGAAAACAGCACGGGCAAGAACATCAAGGCAATGGAAGCGCACCGCGCCGAACTCAAGAAGCGCTATGAGCTTCCTGGCGACCATGCCACGTATTTCGGTAGCATTCAGCTCCAGTTCGCTCTCATTCTCGCGCATTTCAAGCGCACGGGTGAACGCGTACCGCTGAATTTCCTCTACATGGCGTCTGACTCCCTGAGCGCAGACGGCAGCCGTCTCATTGCTGGCCACTTCGGCGACTTTGGTCTCCACTGCCACTACTGGGGTGGGAATGGCTGCGACGATATCGGCTTCGTCCTCCTGGGGGTGGAGAAGCTCTGACAGTAGAGTTCATTTAAGTTTTTAGCATTGAAACGTTTGCATATTTGGGACCTTGGTCATCGTATCGAGGTCCCTTTTTTTATTATTAGGGTAATTAATCGGCTTGATTTTGAAGAGAGTTTATGTTATCTTACTATCAAGTTTATGACCTATTTTTTAGACAAAGCGAAACAACAAATTCGTGAATCGATTGCACAGGCCTTAGGTCGAGAGATTGATTTTAACCAATTAGAAATTACTCGTCCGCCTGACAGCGCCATGGGTGATTTTGCGGTACCTTGTTTTTATTTGACTAAATTAACGCGGATTTCACCGAATCAAATCGCCGCCGAGCTGAAAAATAAAATTAAATTGAAGGCACCACTTAAATCAGTTCAGAATATTGGACCTTATTTGAATTTTTATTTTGATGACAAACAATTGGCCGAGAAGGTGATTAAAGAGGTGACTAAGGGTGGCGAAAAATACGGTAGCTTGAGTGGCGATAAAGAAAAGGTGATGATTGAATATTCTCAGCCTAACACGCACAAAGAATTTCATGTCGGTCATTTGCGCAATGCTGTTTTGGGTACGGCTTTAGTTAACCTATATCGTTTTAGTGGCAAAAAAGTAATCGCCGCTAATTATATTGGTGATATTGGTAATCATGTTGCTAAATGTTTATGGGCATATGATAAATTTCATAAAGATGAGCCAGAACCAACTGAACATAAGGGTCAATATTTAGGAAAACTATATACTGATGCTGTTAATCTGTGTGCCGAAAATGAAGACTACAAAAAAGAAGCAGACGTCGTTCAGAAAAAATTGGAAAGTGGTGATAAATATTTTACGGTACTCTGGAAAAAAACTCGTGCCTGGTCACTGGAAGAATTCGACGGCATCTATAAAATTTTAGGCGTTAAATTTGATAAGTTTTTTTATGAAAGTGAAGTCGAGAAGCCGGGCAAGGCGATTGTTGCTGATTTGTTGGAGCGAAAAATTGCCACGCACTCGCAAGGAGCGGTGATTGTTGATTTAGAAAAATACAATTTAAAGCAATTTCTTTTGCTGAAGTCTGATGGGTCGTCGTTATATTCCACTAAGGAGTTGGCGCTGGCAAAACTAAAATTTGAAAAATATAAAGTTGACGCTTCCTATGTCGTAGTTGATGCACGTCAAAGTTTTTATTTCCAACAATTTTTTAAGACTTTAGAGTTGATTGGTTTCAAGAAAAAAACTGAGCATATTGCTTACGAGTTTGTTACTCTACCAGAAGGTGCGATGTCATCGCGTAAAGGTAATGTGGTTTTGTTTGAAGATCTGCTCAAGGAAGCAACCGATTTAGCGGCTTCAGAAACTACTAAACGTCATACCGATTGGCCGGCCAAAGAATTAGAGATTGCGGCTCAAAAAATTGCTTTAGCTGCAATAAAATTTGCCATGTTAAAGACTGGTCGCAATAATGTCATTACTTTTGAATTAAAAGAGGCGCTAGCCTTTGACGGCTTTACCGGGCCTTATTTGCAATATACCGTCTCACGTATTAATAGTATTCTCAAAAAAGAAACTGCTAAAAATTTAACGAACGTTAATTTTGGCCAGTTAGTAAATCACAAAGAAAAAGAACTCTTGGTGCTATTAGCTCAGTTTAGTGGCGTGACCAAGACAGCAGCGCTGACTTTTGAGCCGAGTCAGTTAGCCCAGTACTTATTTGAGGTGGCCAAAGCATTTTCGTCGTATTATCAAGAAATTCCAATTTTGGCCGCTGAGCCGAAAACAAAGGAGGCTCGTTTAGCATTAATTGCCACGGTGCGTCAGATCTTGGTTAATGGCTTGAGCTTGCTGGGCATTGAAACACTAGAAAGAATGTAGTTAGCTGCTTTAAAATTATTGTGACTTGTGCTAAAATATAATAGCAATAAATAAAATGGATTCCCAGATATTTCCGTCACGCTGGATGATCGGCTTTAGACGAATTCGCCGTGGCGAACTGAGAATGACCATAAATGAAGTAGTCTAATAATAATCATATGGCCTCAAAAAAAGTAGCTTTAATTGAAGACGAGCGCGACTTGGCAGAGATTTATGATATGAAATTAAAGATGGATGGCATTCTAACTGTAGTTATCAACGACAGTTCGCTGGCGCTTGAAATTTTAAAAAAAGAATTACCAAATTTGATTTTACTTGATATTATGATGCCCGATCTCGATGGCTTTAGTTTGTTTGCTCAAATAAGGAATGAAAAAGAGTTAAAGAGTAGTAAAATATATATTTGGAGTAATTTGACGCAGAAGAAAGAAAAAGAACGTGCGGCGCAATTGAAAGTCGATGGCTATTTAGTGAAATCGGAGTATACGCCAGCAAGCTTGTCACAAAAAGTTAAAGAGTTATTAAAATAAATAAATATTGTTAAATTTATGAAGCCAGCAGTCAATGATTCCTGTATCGCTTGCGGTACCTGCGAAGCAATTTGTCCAGAAGTATTTAAAATTGCCGATGTTAACGGCGCGATGAAAGCCACAGTGTTAGAAGCTGATTATGCCGCCTTAGAAGGCAAGATTGATGAAGCGATTGCCGCTTGTCCCGTACAGGCTATTAGCAAGGAATAATTTTTACTTAATAAAGCCGCTCCAATCGGGGCGGCTTTTTATTTGACATTTACAGACGTTATTGGTATATTAAAGACACAAAATAGATATAAAAGCGTATTAACCTTAGCAATCACTAAGGAAGCTGCCGAAAGAAATTGCCATTAAAAGCAAAAGTAGAATCGGCCGGGTCGCCCGTAACAGCGCTGAATCAAGTTAATTTCCGAGATGGTACCGCCCGTGAGGGCTCCGGATTCCAGGCTCGGTTTTTTTTATTTAAATTTTAATTCACCCTGTTAAATAAA
>CAISTG010000005.1 GCA_903888345.1 Candidatus Buchananbacteria bacterium
GGGAAAGGTGAAAAGCAGCCCGGTTAGGGCGATGAAATAGTATCTGAAACCATTTGCTTACAAACGAGTCGGAGCTCAAGAGCGCAGCAATGCGAGTTCTGGGTGACGGCGTTCCTATTGAAGAATGAGCCAACGAGTTTATTCTGCGTTGCTGGCTTAATCCCTTCGGGGAGAAGGCACAGTGAAAGCGAGGATTAATAGTCCGAACAATTGTAGCGCGGATAAGACCCGAAACGGGGTGATCTATCCATGACCAGGGTGAACCAGGTGTAATAACCTGGGGAGGCCCGAACCCACATGCCGTGCAACACATGGGGATGAGTTGTGGATAGGGGAGAAATTCCAATCGAACTCCGTGATAGCTGGTTCTCCTCGAAATAGCTTTAGGGCTAGCTTCGGAATTAGACCAAGGGGTAGAGCACTGAATGAGAACAGGTCCGCAAGGTTACTGTTTTCAATCAAACTCCGAATACTTGGTATCCGTATTCCGGAAGTCAGACTATGGGCGCTAAGGTCCATCAGTCAAAAGGGAAACAGCCCAGACCGTCGGTTAAGGTCCCTAAATCCAGATTAAGTGTGAAAGGTGGTATCAAGACTACGACAACTAGGAGGTTGGCTTAGAAGCAGCCATCCTTTAAAGATAGCGTAATAGCTCACTAGTCAAGTTTTCTTGCGCCGAAAATGTATCGGGGCTAAACATAGTACCGAAATCGCGAATTTTATATTTATATAAAGTGGTAGAGGAGTGTTCCTAGCAGAACGAAGCCGTAGCCGCGAGGCGCGGTGGACCGCTAGGAAGTAAGAATGTTGGCATAAGTAGCAAGAATCTAGATGAAAATTCTAGACACCGTAAATCCGAGGTTTCCTGGGCAACGAGAATCGACCCAGGGTTAGTCGGTCCTAAGGCGAGGCCCAAGGGCGTAGTCGATGGATGAGCAGGTTAATATTCCTGCACTGGCTTAGTTTTCCAATGGAGTGACGCATCACCGGAGTTTAACCGTCCTATGGCTATGACGGTGGCGATTCTAGATGTGACTGATAGGCAAATCCGTCAGTCGTTAAGCATCGAAGTCGTGAAAAGAGGAAGCCGCAAGGTGGACTCGATAATAGTAAAGGTGGTGCCAAGAAAAACTTCTAGGGCTAAGATTAAGTCAACCGTACTTAAACCGACACAGGTGGATGAGGCGAGTAGCCTCAGGTGTACGAGAGAAACTTCGCTAAGGAACTCGGCAAAAAATCGGCCGTAACTTAGGGATAAGGCCTCCCCACTTCGAGTGGGGCGCAGCTAAAGATATCAAGCGACTGTTTATCAAAAACTTAGGTCCCTGCTAAACCGCAAGGTGATGTATAGGGGCTGATGCCTGGCCAGTGTCTGAACGTTAAGGGGAGAGGTCAACCGATTTATCGGGGCAGCTTTGAACTGAAGCGCAGATGAACGCCGGCGGTAACTATAACCGTCCTAAGGTAGCGAAATTCCTTGTCGGGTAAAATTTAATATGTCGGACTCCGCGGAAGCGGAGCACAATATAACTTGCCCGATTAGTTTAGCGATAAACTATTAGTAAACTGGCTCATAACGGTGAAGGCCCTAGTGGTTAATACCGTGGGAACCCTCTTTTTTGAGGGACCCGTAACGACTGAATCGAAAGATGAGGTTTGGCTAGCAATAGCCGAACAACACGCCAGCTCTTGTTAAAAAAAACGTATCAATGGAGATCCATAAAAAAATAAATTTATGGACATAAAATCTTATATTACCGGCTTTACTGACGGCGAAGGCTGTTTTCAAATTTCAATTTCAAAAAGAAGTAAGATGAAATTAGGTTTGGAAATTAGACCGAGCTTTTCAGTCAGCCAAAATAAAAGAAGCAAAGATATTATCATATTTTTGCAGCAGTATTTTAAATGTGGTGGAGTAAGATTCGATAAAAATGATCAAACTTACAAGTTTGAAGTCAGAAGTATCGATGATTTAATGAAAATTATCATTCCCCATTTTGAAAAGTATCCTCTAATGACAGCCAAGCAAGATGATTTCAAAATATTTTCTGAAATCTGTCGGCTAATATATTCCAATCATCATTTAAATCAAGAAGGTTTAAAGAAGATTTTGGAATTATCTCGAGGCATTAATGTTTCGGGAAATAAAAAATATAACAGAGAGGATCTCCTAAAGATCGTAACAAGATGAAAGTATAGTCTGATCATTATGGCAACATAATGTTAACAACATGAAGTTCCGACCCGCACGAATGGCATAACGACTTGATAACTGTCTCAGCGAAGTACTCGGCGAAATTGCAAGGGAGGTGAAGATGCCTCCTACCCGTAGTTAGACGAAAAGACCCCATGAAGCTTTACTACAACTTTACATTGAGTTGTGGCATAACATGTTTAGAATAGGTGGGAGCCCAAAAGGCGCCAGTGAAATACCACTCTTGTTATGTTATAATTCTAACCTGCGACCGTTACCCGGCCGAGGGACAGTGTATGGTGGGTAGTTTAACTGGGGCGGTTGCCTCCTAAAATGTAACGGAGGCGTTTACAAAGGTTGGCTAGCTCCGGATGGAAATCGGAGTGATAGTGCAAAAGCATAAGCCAGCTTTACTGCGAGACCTGCAAGTCAAGCAGTTACGAAAGTAGAATTTAGTGATCCGACCGTTCGAAGTAGGACGGCGGGAGCTCAACGGATAAAAGCTACTCTGGGGATAACAGGCTAGTCTGGTCCAAGAGTCCACATCGACGACCAGGTTCGGCACCTCGATGTCGGCTCGTCGCATCCTGGGGGTGGAGAAGCTCCCAAGGGTCCGGCTGTTCGCCGGTTAAAGCGGCACGCGAGCTGGGTTCAGAACGTCGTGAGACAGTAGATTGTGCTGTCTATAAATTTGACCAAATGCTGGAAACTCTGAAAAGTCCCTTAGGAGGGGACTTGAGTATCTCACACTACTTATGGTATAATCATTATATTATGAGTGACAATGTGTTGAGTGCAGACAATCAGCAGGAAAGGCCAAATCGTCTAAGTCCTTGGTATATTACCGGTTTTACGGAAGGTGAAGGAACATTCCATATTGCGATTTATCGCGATGACAAAATGAAATGCAACTTCAAATTTATTCCTGAATTCCATATCAACCAAAGTTTATTAAGACATGAAACGCTTGAAGCCATCAAAAAATATTTCGGCTGCGGTTACATTAAACGTAACCATCGCCAGAATATCAAAGATGACACGCAAGTATATGTCGTCAGAAACAGAAGTGATTTGGAAAACAAGATTATTCCCTTCTTTAAAAAGTATCCATTATTGTCCAATAAGCAAAAAACATTCCTGACTTTTGAAAAAATCGTCAAAATGATGAGCTTGGGCAAGCATGGAAACAAAACCGGAGCAAAATATATCATTAAACTCGCTTATTCCATGAATAAGCGGGGAGCTTATCGCAAGACAAGCTTAAAGGAGCTATTAGAAGATTTGGAATCCTCAGAGACTATACGTCAAAATGCGCCAAAAGCGCAGAAGATATAGTCCGAACTGCATGGCGACATGCAGACTCTAGCAGAAATGTCTAGGGCCTCTTGATTAATATATCGAGAGAGTAACATATTTGTCGGTCTCCTATCTACCACGGGCGTCGAAATTTGAGAAGGCCAATTCCTAGTACGAGAGGACCGGAATTGACGAACCTCTAGTGTATCGGCTGTTCTGCCAAGGGCATTGCCGAGTAGCTACGTTCGGTTAAGATAAACGCTGAAAGCATCTAAGCGTGAA
>CAISTG010000006.1 GCA_903888345.1 Candidatus Buchananbacteria bacterium
AAGAGAGTATGTTCATTGGTATAATCACGAGAGATATCACTTAGGTAAGGATATGAACGGATTAACCCCAATACAAAAATTTAATCAATATCTGTCATCGGTCGAGTCAAAAGTGTCACCCTTGACTGTTAACTAAACATTACGCCTTATGAAAGTATTTATGACTCAGCGAACCGGTTTGTTTTAAACCCAACAAAGTGGTAAAATTATGATAATAAATACGATCAAATAATGCCAAATCATATGGAGCAACAACCAGACAAATCTGCAGTCAAAGAGCAGAGTCACGCCGGACCTCATCTTATCAAACATGAACAAGTCGGGTTTAATGGTCGTTTAGCATTGCTGATAACTAATATGGTTGGCACAATGTGGTGCGCCTATATTTTTGCCATTATTGCCCTGGTTAGTTTGCCAGCGGCGATTCACGGCGGTACCGCGACTATTATTTCTTGGATCGCCCAGACCTTTTTACAATTAGTGTTATTATCGGTTATTATGGTAGGGCAACGTGTTTCCGCTCAAGCCTCCGACAAACAAGCGCTACAAACCTATAAAGACACTGAGACACTATTAAAATTGCAAAGTGAGGTACGCCAATTAATTCTGGCCAACAATCGACTTACCACTGAGATCCATGACCACTTAATTAAATCTAAGAAATAGATTAACTTGCATACCATGTCATTTATTAAACGCTCAATCTCACTCAAAGGCCAAAAATATTACTATTGGCAAGCCAATAAAGCAAAAAAATCTACGCTAATATTATTACACGGCTTCCCCGGTAACCATCAGAGCCTATTGGAGCTTGGCAGCTACTTTTCCGAATATAATGTGATTATTCCCGACCAACCGGCCTGTGGTGCTTCCGACTCACTCCTCGAACCAGCTACTCTTAATAACTATACCAACTGGCTGAACAACTTTTTTGTTCAGACCAAAATTATCAAACCAATAATTTTTGGACATTCTTTTGGCTCCCGGGTAGCACTAAATTTTGGCAAACATTATCCAAGTGTTGCCTCTGCCCTAATCCTAGCTACACCAGTCACTAAGGTTGATGGTTTAATTGCTCAAGTCGGTGCCTGGGAATACCAAATTGCTGGCTGGCTGCCTGATTACCTGCAGAAGCTCTGGCTATCAAATGGTCTCTACAAAAAAATTACAACTCTCATTCTCTATAAATCTTCTCGCGGTAAACGTCGGCAGAGTTTAATAGCCATGGCTAGCAAAGAGATCAGTAAAATTAGTCCCAAAGTTAGTATTGAGCTATTTGGGGATTTTAATAATTCCAATCTCATAATAGCAGCCAAAAAAATAAAGCTGCCAACACTAGCAATCGCTGGCGATCTTGATGAAATTGCGCCGCTAGCTACTGTCCGTGAACTGGTGGCCGTTATGCCCCGAGCCGAGTTAGTTGTTATAGCTAACTCCGGTCATATGGTGCCACTCGAACGGCCGCAGTCGACCGCCAAGATTATGAAGAATTGGCTCAAGAAAAACCTTTTGTAACTATCGCAAACTTATGATTTATGATTTAGCAATTATTGGAGGCGGACCAGCAGGACTCATGGCCGCTAGCCGTGCTAGTGAACTCGGTGCTAAAGTTATTATAATTGAAAAAAATCGTCAACCGGGAATCAAGCTGCTACTAACCGGCAATGGGCGTTGTAATATCACTAATAGAATTGAAGATCACAAAATCCTCGCCAGTCAATACGGGCCTAATGGCAAATTCTTACTATCCGGCTTCAGTAAGTTTGATGCTGAGAACACGATTGAATATTTTGAGAATCGCGGTATCAAGACTAAAGTTGAAAATAACAATCGCGTCTTGCCAGCCAGCGATAATGCGCGAGATGTTTTAACTGCTCTCCTAATTGATCTCAAACAACATCAAGTAACAATTCAAACTGGCGTGCCCGTGGCCAAAATTAACACGGCAGACCAAAAAATCAGTCAGCTTGTTTTGGCAACTGGCGAAGAAGTGGTAGCAAAAAATTATCTCATCGCGACTGGCGGCAAATCCTATCCCCTGACTGGCTCCACGGGTGATGCTTATTCTTGGTTACAAAAAATGGGGCACACCATCAATAAACCGACCGCTGCCTTAACGCCAATAATCATCGCCGATAAATTTGTTGCGACGTTAGAGGGTCTAAGTTTTAAAAACGTACTGTTGGCTGTCAAACAAAATACTAAGGTGATCGCGAAAGAACAAGGTGACATTATTTTCACCTCTACCGGACTAAGTGGTCCGGCAATTATCAATCTGAGCCGACTAATCGCCGCTCAACCCATCCACAATACTAAACTAGTCCTCGACCTATTTCCGTCCCAATCAGAAAAAGAATTACAAACGAATCTACAAACCGCTTGGCAGGAACAACCAAATAAGACTATTAAGAATTCTTTAAGTATTCTAACCTCGCCGAAATTTATCGACCTAATTTTAAGTCGCGTTAAAATTGATCCAACCAAGAAAGTTAATTCCGTAACGCGGGAAGAACGAAATTCACTCGTCACCGCCCTAAAATTTTTTATGCTTAATATTAGTCGCCTGGAAGGCTTTGACAAGGCCGTGATTACTAAAGGCGGTGTGAAAATTAGTGAAGTTAATCCCAAATCAATGCGTTCTAAACTAATTAGCAACCTATATCTAGCAGGTGAAATTCTTGATCTCGACGGACCAACTGGCGGCTTCAATCTGCAAATTTGTTGGACTACTGGTTATGTTGCCGGAGAAAACGCCATATAAAAAAATCCCCTGCCTTGGGGATTTTTGTTTAGGTGTTAGCATCAATTATTTCATTAACCAATTGATCAGCTAATTTATTTTGTTCTCGTCTAACGTGAGTGAATGTGATTTTTTTGAATTCCGACATCAAATTCCAAACCTTAACAAATTGAACGGCCAAATCTTTATCTTTTACTTTGTATTCACGTTTCATCTGTTTGACTACCAATTCCGAATCTAAAAAACATTCAACCTCGGTCACGCCCAATTCTTTGGCGTGAGTAAGGCCCAAAATCAAAGCCTGGTATTCAGCCTGATTATTGGTGGTCTTACCGATATACTTTTTAAATAAATGCTCTTGTTCGCCGATTTTAACCACTGCGCCAATACCGGCTGGCCCCGGATTGCCTCGCGCTCCACCATCAGAATGAATTATTGCTTTCATATTGACTTAATAAATAATATGTTATAGAATCCGCTTACTACGTTCTTTAATTATAACGGCAATCTTTTACAATTTCAACAACCACGGGAGATACGTTATGTCTGAGGCAAAACAACGCTATGGACCACACGAGTTTGAATCGGCAAGGCCACCAGCACCTCCTCATGAAGTTGTTCTTGATGGACCGCTACCCGAGTTAAAGTGTAAGCTTTGTGGAGCTTGGCGCGTCAATTTTGATGAGCCATTTGGCGGCAATAATCGTCAAGAAGACCCTAACGTCTGTGGCAGAAATCCCATCCCGACAGAAGAAGGCGCTTCTAAGCAAGAAGAGAGTCAGGGCTTGGAAAAAGAACCCCGCTATGGCCCGCACAATTTTGATATCTCACGCCCCGAAGGAAGCCTGACAATTTATCATATTTGTGACTGTGGCGCCTTTTTCTCTCACATGGCTGGATGTCAGTCCGGACCGGAGGATTTTAACCCTGCGGAAAATTGTCTACCAGATCAATACCAATGCCGCCTAAATCCTTTATCGCCGAAATAGTAAATATTCCCACCACCATCAAATCATGGTGGTTTTTTATTCGCTTAATTTTAAATCAACGATCTTAAGTTGCAATTCACGATTACCATTCCATTCATTCACACCAAGTTCAAACACAATATCAACCTGATCACCCGCCTTGAGTTGGGCACACCACTGACCAAAAGAAAAACCAATTAACTTATGTAAATTATTTAAGTCCTCGTCTTGTGACACCATCATCCGTAAATGTTTACCATCAGCACCAACGGTACCAACCGTTTCTACTCTTAAATTTTTAATCAGAAATAATGGCTTTTCATTAGCCTCGCCAAAGGGCTCAAACTTTTCTAATTCATCAAACAACTGCCAATTGACTTGATTCAATTTTATTTCGGCTTCTACAGCTAGCGATTTAACCAATTCCACGCCAGTTAACTTTTCGGCTGCTAACTTCAAGAATTTTTCCTTAAACTGAGCAAACTTTTCGGCGCCGATAATTGTTAAACCACAAGCCTGGGGATGACCCCCATAACGCTCTAGCAAATCATTACATTGTTTGAGGGTGGCTGTAATATCAAATTCCTCAATACTGCGACCAGAAGCAACATATTTATCGCCCTCACGTGAAAATACCAAGGCCGGACGATGATACTTATCGGATAACCTGCCGGCAGCTAAACCCAACACTCCTGTTGGCCAATCTTCGCCGTCAATAATAATTGCCTTGGCCTCGGTGCCAATTAACGCCACCTGAGCTTCGGCCTCAATCAAAATTCTTTCAGTCAGCTTTTGACGATGCTTATTATTTTCATCTAACATCCCCACCCATTTCTCGGCTTCTTCTTCGGTTTTAGCAGTAAGTAGATAGAAAGCGGCGGAAGCATGGTTAACGCGTCCAGCAGCGTTAATACGGGGCACTAAACGCCAACCAATATACTCGCTGTCAATTTTACCGGGACGTTGACTAACTAATTCAATTAATTTCGCTAATCCCAGGTTTTTAGTTTTTTCCAAAACTACCAGGCCATATTTTACTAAAACTCGATTCTCTTTTAATAGCGGCACAATATCACCGACAGTGGCCACCGCGACTAAGTCGAGTAACCATTTTTCAAAGCCCAATGGTAGTTTAACCGCCAAATCATGCTTTTCTTGCCATTTAATAATCGCTTGCACAAATTTAAAGGCCACGCCGGCACCACAAAGTCGGGATTCCGGATAGCCGCAACTTTTGACATTGGGATTAATTAAGGCTAGGGGCTGAGGCAATACTAGCGGCTCCTCGTGATGGTCTAAAATAATTACATCAATACCACTATCCTGAAACATTTTTACTTCGGTGACATTGGCGACACCACAATCAACTGTAATCACTAAATCAAATTTCTGATCGATAATTTGCTGCGTAACTTTTTGATTCAATCCATAACCTTCGGTGTCACGAAAAGGAATATAGATCTCAACATTAGCACCTAAGCCGGTAACAGCCTCATATAACACAGTCGTCGAACAAACACCATCGGCATCGTAATCGCCATAGATCATAATCTTACCGCCAGTATTTATCACTTCAAATAATCGCACTAAGGCCTTTTCCATATCCTTAAACAAATAAGGATCAAAAAGATGCTCCTCAAAACCAGGATTCAAAAAATTATCAATCGCCTCTTGAGTCACTAGGCCACGATTAAAAAGCAATTGTAAAATCACGCTATTCAATTCGGGAAAGCGGCTGGGTAGTTCGGGGTCAAGTGTGGGACGTAATTGCCATTTCATAATTTGACTAAATCAAAATTAGTATTTATAATAGCTGTATATGAAAAAATTTACTTGGAGAAGAAAAAGAATAATTAAGGCCGTCTGGATATTTTTTAGTTTCCTAATGGTCATTTCGATGGTGTTTTTTACGGTAGCGCCAATATTTAGCCGCTAAACTTCATTGTCAGAGAACCGCTGAACCTCTTAACTGAGTGGCGGCGGTTTTTTAATTCTAACGTTTGAGGATCGCTAGAAAGGTATCAGTTGGAATATCAACTTTACCAATCGACATCATCTTCTTTTTGCCCTTCTTTTGTTTCTCCAATAACTTAGCCCGTCGGGTCCAATCGCCGCCATATAATTTAGCAGTAACATCTTTACGCAAAGCCGAGATTCTTTCGCTAGCGATAATCTTGCCGCCAACTGAAGCTTGAATTTTAACGACGAATTGTTGACGGGGTAAAGTTTCTTTAAGAGTATCAACGATTTTGCGACCCATCTGAACTACCGTATCTTTATAGGTAACCAAGGACAACGCCTCCACCTTTTCTTCGGCGACAAATATATCCATTTTTACCACTTCCGCAGTCTGGTATTTATAAAAATCATAATTTAGTGAAGCGTAACCTGAGGAGACTGATTTCAGACGATCATAAAAATCGACAATAACTTGAGTTAAGGGTAAATAGTAATGCAAAACTGCCAAATCTTCGTCTAAATATTCGGTATCAATATAGCTACCACGCTTCTCTGTGGCCAACTGCATCACGCCACCCAAATACTCTTTTGGCGTAAAAATATCAACCTTCATGATCGGTTCTTCAATTGAACTCACAAAGGTGGGGTCTGGAAAATCCTGCGGATTAAAAATTTCTTTGATTTCGCCATTACGAAAATATACTTGATAAGCAACCGAAGGAATCGTTACCACTAAATTCAAATTGAATTCTCGTTTCAAGCGTTCTTGAAAGATCTCTAAATGCAACAAACCCAAGAAGCCACAGCGAAAACCGAAGCCTAGAGCGGAAGAATTCTCTGGTTCATAAGCTAGGCCAGCGTCATTTAATTTTAACTTTTCAATCGCGTCACGCAACTTATTAAAGTCTGAACCATCCTTGCAAAACACGCCAGCATAAACCATTGGTTTAACTTGCTGATAGCCGGGCAAGGCCTCGACGGTCTGACTTAATTGGGTAATAGTATCGCCGACAGGACACTGAGAAACATCATGTAACCCAGTCACAATATAGCCAATCTCACCAGAGTTTAGTATCTTATCCTTAACATACTTTGGCGCGAAATGACCAACCTCTAAAGCTTCGGCAATCTGACCGTTAGATACCAGTTTAATTTTATCACCGGGCTTAACTGTGCCATCAACAACTCTAACCAAAGAAATTACGCCACGATACTCATCATAAACAGAATCAAAAATTAAGGCGCGTAACGGCTTAGTCTCGTAAATCTTCGGTTCAGGAATCTGAGCAATAATTGTGTTCAATAAGTCTTCGACACCAACGCCGGTCTTGCCAGATACCTTCAATACCTCTTCCGGCTTACATCCCAGTAAACGGCAAACCTCATCAGTAACCTTTTCCGGTTGTGCCGCCGGTAAATCAATCTTATTTAAGACGGGAATAATGGTTAAGTTAGCATCCATGGCCAAATATAAATTAGCCAATGTTTGCGCCTGAATCCCCTGTGAGGCGTCAACTAAAAGCACCGCCCCTTCAGCAGCATGCAAGCTACGACTGACTTCATAAGTAAAATCTACATGACCAGGAGTATCAATTAAATTCAACTCGAAACCCTTATAGTTCATTCGGACTGGTGCCAACTTAATTGTAATGCCGCGCTCACGCTCGATATCCATTTGATCGAGTAGCTGCTCTTTCATTTCACGCTTGGAGACAGTTCCAGTAATTTCAAGCATTCGATCAGCCAGAGTAGACTTGCCATGATCGATATGGGCAATAATGCAAAAATTTCTAATATTTATAGACATAATACTAATAGTTTTATGGATTTACCCTGTTAAATAACCGCACTTAAATATTATTTTTAGAATCAACCTAGCGACAGATAGTAAGTAAATTAAACTTGATATTTGACGCTATTTAACTGGGTTAACCCTGTTAAATAACCGTACATTAATGTTAATTTGAGGGCTTACCTGGCGGCAGATAGTAAATATATTTTACACTATACTTGACGCTATTTAACTGGGTTAATTTTAACAGAAATCGACGATATTTTCAAGTCATTGCCTTGGGATGGTATTTTATTGCATTTGACTTACGGCGATATTTATGTTAATATTTCCAGATATTTCGCACCTTTAACCAAAATCGACTCTTCTCTGATTCGATTATCGCAAGGGAGATTCACACATGAAATTAGTCAAGCTTGCCCCACATGTCGCCGAGCGACGATATTGTATCAAGTTATTAATTCTGTTACTGATTCTGCTTATGGTAACGAGCAATCTATTAGCTGAAAAAGAACCAGTTAAACAAGCAGCGGTTGAGACAGTAGTTACGATCAAGATTACAATCGAAGAAATGCCGATCAGAGATATTCACCATGGTGATTTTTCTGAAACTATTAAGGATCCGCATTGTATCGATATTAAGACACTGATTCGCAATACGCCTCAATTTCGGGAAATGAAAGAAAATAAAACAGACAAGGGTGGCGATGCCAAACATTGGATTCTACTAGCTAACGCTTGTGAAACGGCGTACAAATGGGTAGATGAATTTGCTCTCGCCAAAAAAATTCCCTTCATCTGTGAGCGAAAAAATTTATGGCTCCAGTTAAGAAAGCAGGCTGAATTTAAAGACCTGCCAGAAAAGGATTTAATTGCTAGATTTGATTTGACTCAAGCGATACTTGATTTCAAACGAGATCAAGCAAAAAATACCAAAGCCACTAAACCGCCCTTTAGCAAAAAATAAAGCTCTGCCAAGATTACTACTGGCAGAGCTATTTTATTTTGTTTGACGAAAAGTTTTAGCCTTTATCGCCTTCGCTAATATTATCTTCAGCCATCACTAAGGCCGATTTAAATAGCTTCTTTTTGAGTGAACCCATAAAAACAACCATTTCTTCGAGATGGAAAACGAGGCCCAACAGCCAATAACCAACTAGACCAAACAATCCAGCCACAAATCCCTGAGTGAAAATACCCCAAACTTTTTCGGTTGGAACATAAACATCAATAACTTGCAAAACAAAATACGCTAGTAAGCCTCCGCCTAAAGAGGAAAAAACAATTTTAAAGGTCGAATCAAAAATCTTGCGACCATCTAAAAGTCCAATTTGCTTGCGTAAAAATATCATCAGAACAACCAATTCAAAAATCGATGAGGTAGTAATCGCGAGCGGCAAAGCCAATACGCGAAAATCCACAGTGCCCCATAAATCAGCTAAACGTAAGATAGCGGTGACAAAAAATGAGACGGAGTTATTGTATGAGAATAAAATCGAAAATAAAACCATCGCCAATAAATTAACCGCCATCGTAGCGAGTCCAATGTAAAATGGCGTTTTTGTGTTATGCAGAGCATAAAAGGCACGAATAATTAAGGGATAAGCTCCCTGAGCAAATAATCCCAAACAAAACAAAGCTAAGCAAGCTGCAGTTAGTCTCGTGTCCTGCCAATCAAATTGACCGGCGCCTAAAATGACGCGAACTATTTGCGCCCTCAGGACATAGAGTAAGGTTGAAATAGGGATAATGAAAAATAATATTTGCCTAAAGGTTGAAGAAACAACCTGAACAAAATCCTTGTTCTTTTTGTGAGCCGCTAAAGCTGATAAAACTGGTAGGGCAGCAACTCCCAATGATACGCCAAAAACCCCCAAAGGAAAATTCTGTAAGTTATTCGACAAGTTAAAGATGGTCAAAGATCCAGCCGCTAGGGTTGAGGCAACTATCGTAATAATGACAAAGTTAATTTGACTGACTGCCAAAGATACAGTTCGCGGAATCATCATACCAATTACCGCCAAGACATTCTTGTCGCGCCAATTAAAATCGAATTTATATTTAAAGCCAACTGAGAAAATTGGCAATAGTTGAATTACCATATGAAGTAAAGCACCCAGTACGACGCCCCACGCTAAACCATAAATCCCCCACCATTTCACAAAGACTAAAGCTCCGATAATAATACCAAGATTGTAAAATATTGGCGCCAACGAATAAATTAGGAACTTTTTGAAGGACTGCAGAACTGAAGAAAAAATTGCTGATAAACCCAGAAAGAAAGGACTCAAAAACATCACCCTAGAGAGCATTACGACTGACTCCATTTTTTCCTGAGGAAAGCCCGGAGTAATAAAAGGGATCAACCAAGGAGCAAAAATAAACAGAGCGACACAGACAATCAGCAACAACACTGATAATAAATTTAAGATACTATTAATCAACTTCCAAGCTTCGTTTTCATGATGCTTGGCCAATAGTGTCGTAAACACAGGAATTAACCCAGCTGAAACTGCGCCCAGAATCAATAAGTTATAAACTAAATCCGGCAGACGAAAAGCAGCATAATAAATATCTAAAGTATCACCAGCACCAAAGGTCGAGGCCAGAATGCGATCGCGAAAGATACCCAAAAAGCGACTCACCAAAGACAGCGAACCAATAACAATGGCCGCTGAAGTGATACTCTGCGATTCTTTATTTATTTTGAAAAATAGATTTTTTAACTTTTGAAACATAACTTACATCATAATTCTATTATCAACGATCTTCACTCCCTTGCCTTTTTCTAACACCATCACTGGATTAAAATCAATCTCTTTAATGGCTGGGTTGGCCAAGGCAAAGTTGCCGAATCGAGCTAACAGCTCAGCCAGAGCCTCGATATCAGCTGACTTCTGACCACGTGCACCGGTTAATAGCGGATAAATCTTCAATTCCCGAATCATAGCCTGCGCTTCACTTAAAGTAAAGGGCGCCACCTTAAACGAAACATCCTTAAAAACCTCGGTATATATTCCACCTAAACCCAACATCACAACAGCACCAAACTGGGAATCACGCTTTAGACCAACAATAACTTCTTGGCCCTTAACCATTTCACCAATCATAAAACCAGCAATCTTGGCATCAGGAACTTTCTGAACAACTTTTTTGTTCATTTCTGTTATTGCTTTAATTAACTCTTCTTCATTACTAATGCCGATCTTTACTCCCCCAACATCAGACTTATGAACGACTTGCTTAGAGACAACTTGAACCGCAACTGGATAACCAATCGCCTTAGCCACGCCGGCTCCCGCAGTAGCGTCCTTAGCAAACTCGGCTCGATGCAACGGAAACTTATCTTGTAACAAAACTTGGCGCGCTAAATCAGCCGTCACTAGACCCGTGCCTGGTTTGAGTTGCAGATTGAGCTTGAGCGGATTAACCTTACTGGCCGATGCAGCATTGTTTTTATGCCACTGGCCATACTCATACATCTTACCCAAAACCTTAACCGTTTCTTGCGGATAATTGAATTGTGGTAACTTATTATCGGCAAAAAATTGGTAATTCTTAATCGTTTCGAGTTCACCCATAAAACAACAAACGACGGTCTTGTCAGTCTTTAACTTCAACTTACCAATCGCTGTGGTAGTCTCAGGAATCTGTGTCATGCGTTGCGGTGTCAAAGCGACAATAATCGTATCAACATTCTTATCTTTAATTAATATCTTAAAAGCTTTCTCGTAGCGATCTGCTAAAGCGTCTCCCAAAACATCAACCGGATTATGAACGTTACAAGCGGCTGGTAAGACTGCCTTTAACTCCGCCTGCGTCTTCGCCGACAACTCTGCTAATTTCATGCCATAATTAGGTAAATAATCAGTCAGTAAAATTCCGGGGCCACCAGCGTTAGTTAAAATTGCTACGCGATTACCTGAGGGATAATTCTGATAAGCGAACCCTTCGGCTAGGTCAAAGAAATCCATCGCATCCTCGGCTTCAATAATTCCCACTTGTTTAAAAGCAGCCGAATAGACAACGGCCGAACCTGCGAGTGATCCCGTATGCGAAGAAACGGCCTTCATACCGGCTTCAGTTTTGCCGGACTTCAAAACAACAATTGGTTTTTTTCGACCAACCTTTTTGGCTAATTCCATAAACTGCACACCATCAGTAATGCTCTCTAGATATGCCAAAATAACTTTAGTTTTCTGATCTTCACCCAAATAGGCCAGCAAATCTAATTCGTTAATATCGGATTTATTACCAACAGAAATAAAATGAGACAAGCCCAGTTTCTGTGCTTCTGCTGTATCTAAGACCGCCGTACCTAATGCTCCAGATTGTGAAAAGAAGCCAACATTACCGAATTTCGGAAATGCTTCCGCAAAAGAGGCGTTAGTTTTTTGGCCAACATTAATATAGCCCAAACAATTTGGACCAAGAATTCTTAATTTGTATTTCTTCTTTAATTCTAATAATTTGTTTTCTAGCTCAACACCTGTTCCACCAACTTCTTTAAAACCAGCGGAAATGATAACCAAATTGCGACAGCCGCACTTACCACATTCTTCGACTACTGTTGGTACGAATTCAGCGGGAATAACAACAATCGCCAAGTCCGGTACGGTCGGAGTTTTGCTGATACTCGGATACACTTTAATCCCCTCGATTTCTACTTCCTTGGGATTAACGGGGAAGATTATGCCTCGATAGGTACTCTTTAAGTTCATGATGACGTCGTTACCGACTTTGCCGGCAACAGCCGACGCACCAATGACCGCGATAGACTTTGGCGCAAAAAATTGTTTGAGTTGATCCATATAAAATATATTTTAACACAAAATTTGGCAAAATAAAACAGCCCAGGATTTGACTCCTGAGCTGATAAATGTACTCTACTTAAAGCGTGGCTGATAACGCCTTTTCTCAAACTTATAACCTGGTAAAAAGGCCAAGCGGACAATTGGTCCGTCGTGGGTAATTGTCGCCCCGATACAGTCATTAGTATCGAAACGGTCGGCACGAAATACGGTTTGGTTTATGTTTCTAGTTATCTCTACCTCTATCGCCCGATCCCTGATCGACAAACGAATCGGTTCGAGCGCTGAACAAATCGACGTGATTGCTATCATTCCCCTTTCGAGCGATAAAATCGAGCCACCGGCCGACTTATTATAAGCTGTTGACCCCTGGGGTGTTGAAACAATAATACCATCCCCGCAAAACTCCAGATCCGGCAAATTCTCGCCACGGACAATACCAGCAATCTCACCTCGCGTCGCCTTAAAGAAGGCGTCATTAAAAGCAAACTCTTCTTTAGTTGAACCATCGCGCAAATGCATCTGAACGCGAAGCATCTGCAGTTCAACGATTTGCCATCGCTCGAAACTTTCTAACGCAGCTACCAACTCCTCTTTCGAGCCGATAGAATTAAGCAAAAAACCGCAAGTCCCCCGATTGATTCCAAAGATCGGCAAATGAAGACAATCGCTGTTTTCGTGAATTAGAGACAATAGAGTACCATCACCGCCAATTGATAGAGCAGCTTGATGAAAACTTTCAAAATTGGACATATCATATTGATCAAGCTCATTCAACCACTGACGAATATCAGCTCCACGATTATCTGCTGCAAAATACGGCCAAACCTGTGTCATCAATCTTCTCCTTACGGTTGTATTTAAGGTCCAAATCAACATAATTATTGATTTAACAATGTACCACAGAGATAACTGATTGTCAAACATTTCAGTAATAATTTACAAAATGAAAACCGGCCACACAAGTGTGACCGGGGAGTTAAGGTTAAAGGACTTTTAGCGACAAGTGAGCTTCACTCGTCACTCTCGAACGACTAGCCGCGCCAATCAATTCCAATGCTGTTGCCGGCGGGACCGTTGGGGTCGCAGCGCCAGGTGTTGAGGTCGATCAAAGGATCAGACAGCAGCACACCGGACTGCACAAGACGGAAATTGCCCGAGCTGAGACTGTTGAAGTCCCAAATGATGCAATTGCTCAGGCTGATCTGATTCCCAGCGTAACTGCCGGAAAAGACCACGCCATTATGCAACAGAATCGAATTCGTGATGACGAAATTATCGGAACCGTAGTTGTTCTCGATGCCAACATAGCCCGAGCCATACAACACCGAGTGATCAATTGTCACTCCGTAATTGTAGTTCACGGACACCGGCCGATTGGAATCAGACCTGATAACGCAGTTGCTGATTGAAAGTGAACCACCTTCCAGCACTACGGCCGCATCGCTATACCAACTATTGGGATAGTCCCGACCAAGACGCACCTGGAGATTGCTCAACCTCAAGTAGAACTCGCCACCCTTAGTCATCAATTCCGAAGCGTTAGACACTTCCGGACTGGCGGCGTCGTCAGTGGCTGCCTTGCCGCGTCCATCAATGTGATAGACCGGATCGCCGAAGACCGACGACCAAATCCGACCATTAATGATGGACAGATCAGCACCATACCCATTCACCCAGACCGGAATACCCGCGGGAACAATGGCGCCATCGTAATTCCCTTCACCGACCTGAATATTGATCGGATAGTTCGCCACGTTAGCGTTGATGGCCTCCTGAATCGACCCATAAAACTGATTGCCAACTTTGACAAACTTATTTTCATGAACGAAAACGACGGCAAATTTCGCACCATCGAAGTTCGGCGACGGCTGATACGGTATGGTGAAGGTCCCATTCAACGCCGTAAAGACGTTAAAGTTTGTGTAACACGCCACCGAATTGTTGGCATCACTGATAACTAGGTCACCAGGGCCCGACAATTCGTAGGGTGCCCAGACATTAACCACCAGCTGGCCAGCGTCATTCGTGGTAAGATACCCAGAATAGTGCTGACCACCGACAGTCAGGTCCACATTCACGTTGTTGGTGTTCGGATCAAAGGTTGCTGGTAGATTCGCCACGACAAATGCGTAATGCATATCGGGCAACATCTTGGCGACGATTGTTACCAGTGTTGTTTGTCCTGGGACCACCGTAAACGGTGTGACTCCCTGGAAGATGGCACTCATGCTCCGGCGATCCGGTCCACCCTCGAAGTAACTCACCGCCACATATTTTTTGGCAGCAAAGGAAGTCGGTTTTAGAGCGAACACGCCGTTATTGACGTCAACGTGGAATTCATAGTCTATCTCAGACCAATCTCCCACAGCATACTTGGCCGCGTCCATCACATACAGATCAAGCAGTTTCACCTGCCGCTTCTGCCCGTCCACGATACGCGCCCAATCGGCTTCGGTCAGGATGGGAGAGGTTGTGGTCGGGGGCATTCCACCTTCGGCAAAGGCCGATATGGAACACACGGCGACGATGAGCCCAATCAGGGCGACAGAAAAGATATTACGCATGGATTCATTCTCCTTGTTGATAGAACATTTACAATGTCAATTTTCCGCTTCACTAGAAGCAAGAAAATTATTCATCTCGGCACTACTCGACGGTGGTCAGTTGATTGCCTCCTCTGTTAGTACAAACGCCCCTTGATTTCAACCATCCCAGATCCATTCGGGGACTGGGGGTGTACCACCCGTGCCTTTTTAAGGACTTCGAGTGACGGTGGTTCGGGGAGATTGTTGATCTCCTCAGTTGCCTCAACCGTAGTTGACGTCGCCTCATTTGAAGCCCTCATCGTAATGACTACAATTGGGCTCTGGTCCGGCTCGGCCTTGGTTGTCACGGCCGAAGTGTTGGCGTTTGCTGCGGCAGGTTTCTGACCGTCACTAAACAATGCCACTCCAAACACGGCCAGCAAAACAATCGCCAAAAATATCATAATTATCACATGCAAAGGATGATCTTTATCCATTCTACACTCTCCTGTTTGTTGGACATTAATTGTAATGAGCCACATTCTTGGCCACATGACCAATCGCTTAGTTTAACACACTTATTGAAATTTGTCAATATCGTTAGGTAATGTGTACATACATATGGCGGTTTTTCCAAAAGTATGGCAAAATCAGCTACTATGTGTACGAAACTACCTCAGGATGCTCTCGAAGAAAGGTTGAGATGGGTGCTTCCAATTATGAATAAGGAAATTAAGCTTA
>CAISTG010000007.1 GCA_903888345.1 Candidatus Buchananbacteria bacterium
AATTTAAATAAAATATATTGATATTATAGTGTCAGTTAGAGCTGACAGATTTGAAATAATCGCCTGATCCATGATTTTTGCTAGCTGATTATTTCCTTGTCTGTGGATAAGTCTTTGTTTATACCCCTTGACAAAATTTAAGGGCTGTGCTATACTGTTATATTGAGCTTAAGGCTGGCAAGGGGCCGGTTGAGGGGCTAAAAAGGTGGACTTTCACAAATAGGAGAAAATATACATGGTATTTAAGACATTGTATCTGCATTGCACCTGCAAGGGTCCTCGTTTTTCCGCTCGCGATGCCCACGGTATTGCGCGGAAAGGGGCGGCGACTGTTCGTCAAATCCTGGCGGAAGGTGTTCCGCAGAAGTGTCCTCATTGCGGTACGATAGTCAACAAACCCAAATAAGGAGGAACGTATCATGGGTAAGAAGAGACGTAAAGGCACGATTCATGTCGGCGAAATCAACGTTACCGGGATGTTGCAGAAACAGCGTGCTCGGCCGATCTCGCAGACTGGTGGTGCTCATCGCACTGAAGTGGGTGACGCACGGCGTGATCGTCATCAGTCAACCCAAAACTTGCGGCAGGGAAAATGGTCGTGAGTTAAACCGCAACAGGTTTCGGCTGAGGGCACGACGTCCCCAGCTAATGGAACCACAACCGCAGAAAGGAGGCTGTTATGGGTAGCGGCTAACTCCACCCCACCTTGGCGCCATGATTCCGGTTTGAACCTGGATATGGCGCGTGTCGGGGCTCGGAGTAATCGCTAACCTAGCTGTCACCACTGTTAAAGAAAGGGGTATCGCTATGGGCGGATCTGGTTGAACTGAAGAATGTTTCTAATCCTGGACTGACTCGAAGACCAAATCAAAATGAGGTCAGAAAAAAAAGACTCGCTACGACCGGAAGAGCTAAGACCCGGTAAGTGCAAGTCGCCAAAGAACATTAATTGTCGCACATTGGGGCGCTTTCCGGACTTCTGGAAAGCGCCCCTCTTTTTTTAAAATCAATTTTAAGCTAAAATAGTAACAGTAATTAACCACACTTTATGTTCATCAATGAGTTAAAGAGTATCGGCTTATCCGACAAAGAAGCTAAAGTATATTTGGCGACCTTAGAATTAGGACAAGCGTCAGTTCAAGATATTTCCAAAAAGGCGAGCGTGAATCGTCCCACTACTTATGTAATCCTGGATTCCTTAATTAAAAAAGGTTTATGCAGCACTTATACCCATAAAGATAAAAAAGTTCGCTATATCGCGGAATCACCGGAAATGATTATTAGCGCCTTGGAATTAGAGAAAACAGAAATTGAAGAAAAACAGAAAAGAATTAATGATCTCATGCCACAGTTACGAGCGATTTATAACAAGCAAGAAAATAAACCAGTAGTGAGATTTTTTGAAGGTAAAGAAGGCTTGCGAACCATGGTCCAAGAGCAGATGTCTACTAAGCCGGAAATCTTACGCTCCTTTTATTCAATGGATGATTTGCGCAAAGTTTATTCGTCAGAAGAAATGAATAAGGCATATCAGGATCGGGTCTCCAGCAAAACTAAAAACAAGGCCATGTTCACCTTAAAGGAAGGCGAGGATCGTGCTAATCCTAGTTCCCTTGATGCCCGCATGAGAATTCCTGCCGATAAGTTTCCTATCAATTGCGATATTGCTTTTTTTGATAATAAGGTCCGAATTGCCTCGCTTAAAGATAAGTTAAATGGCGTGATTATTGAGGATAAAAATATTTATGAAACTTTTGTATCGTTATTTGAATTGGCCTGGATCGGTGCACAAAATCTGAATAAGAAAAAATAACTAACATCAACTAAAAACGACCAGCCCGCAAGCTGGTCGTTTTGTATTGCCGAATTAAAATTTTTCTAAGCGCAGATTTTCTAAATCTGTCCCGCATAAATTGCAACTGTCCAAGCCAATATATACCTCTGTCTGGTCTACCGGAATTTCTAGTTTGGTTTCTTCTAATATGTATTCCAGTCCCTCTTGATCAATGCCCTGCGTGAAGCCGCAGCCATGGCAAAATAAGGCCATTGTTGCTCCTTCTGCTAGAGTTGCTTTGATAGTATCAGGCTTAGGAAGGTGTCCTCCAGTAGCCGCCGGCCGGCGTACGCGGCCGAGCAGTTCGGCGGGAATTTTGTTATCTTGCTCGTTTGATTTCATTTTTTTCTAATTTATATTTAAACCATTGTACAACGGCCAAGGCCTCGCTGGAAATAAAGTCTTTCCATTTAGCGCTTTCAGTTTTTGAATCAATGCCCTCGTAAATTATCAATTGATCCGCTTTGTATTCTGGCTTTTGCCAGCCAGAAGCATCCAGCGTCACTTCGATGTAAGAAATATCATCAAGATAGATTTTAAAATAGCCATCGACTCCCAGAGCATAGTCCATGGGTGAGCCGACCGCAGTATAAAATTTAACTTGATCGTAACTTATACCTTTAAATAAGTCTTTCTTGCCCGCTCTCTCAAAAATTTCTTGGCCTTGAGCAGTTAATATTTCCGCTATGGCACATTGAACTTGATAGGCAAAATCAGCCTCCGCATCGGTCGGCTCTGAACCTTCTGGTTGGTTGGCTTCGACTAAGCGATACATTTCACCTTTCGACATTCTGAATTTGTCATAGTTGTTTTTCCAGTATTCGAAGGAGATTCGTTTTGGCTCAGCCACTTCTCCGAGTAGTTCTGCTTCAATTTGATTGCCGGTATAGCCGTAATCTCGTTTTACAAAGCCCATATTTTTATAATTATTTACCTAAGATGATCAAAATGTCTGACGTTGACTTCAAACCAGTGGGAGGCGTTGAAACTTTAACGCCGTAAATCGCTTGCAATTCAGAAATGGTTAATTGGTTTTTGCCACCACTATAATCATAAATCTTGACGCTAGTGTAGCCCTTCGAGGCTGAATTGCCGGCGCCAGAAACAGTGAAGCCTTTAGCTCGAAGAGCGGCCGCTTCTTTGCTGGCCCAACCCTCGATAACCGTGCCATTTAAGACTTGAATGCTTGCCTTTTCATTTTGGTAGGTTAATTCTTTATCGGCTGATGGTTCTAGACTGGGAACCTCGGTGGTGGTATTAATTTGATTATTCACACTAGTAGGTGTCGTGGTAGCAGTACTAGTGGTAGTTGATTTGCTGGTAGAAGTGGCTGGCGTAGTGCTAATATTCTTGAATTCGGCCCACTTGGTTTGATCAATGGCAATCGTTGAGGTGCCCATGGTGAAGATGTTGTCAAAAACATAACTGATTTTATCGTAATTGCCGCCATAAGGCAAGAGCACATAAGCGCCATTAGCCATCTGATCGTAAAGTAGGGGATTTTTGCCGTCTACTAGACTATAGGTAATTGGATGTTCGTAATCAACTTTGTCAGCGAACTTTAATAATTTCAACATTTCCCAAAGTTGTAAATTGGTATGTACATTTTTATTGTAGGAATCAAGCAAGCTAGAAATCTTCGTTGGATTGAGAGCAAAGTTGTATTTGAGGATTTTATCTTTCAGAGCTAATAAGATTTTTTGTTGGCGTTTGGAACGCGCAAAATCAGAACCTTCACCGCCCAAACCATGGCGGGAACGCGCATACTTCAGAGCAGTGGCGCCATCGAAATGATGCCAGCCAGTTTTAATCACTAACCTTTCGAAACGTGATTCGATTGGATAAGCATCCTCACGGCCGCGAATCGGATAAGCATTATCAATTAAATCATTATCAACGTAAACATCGATGCCACCGAATTCATCAATTAGCTTTTCAAAACCATCAAAGTCAATTACGGCGTAATATTGGATATCGGTTTTGAGTAGATCGCTTAAAAAGGTGCGCGTGGCTTCACCGCCGGAATTTGGTTCTTTTCTTTCCGCATAAGCATTGATCGCGTTAATTTTGACCCAGCCCAAGTTCTGTGCCTTGACGTATAAATCACGAGGGATCGACATCATGGCAATTTGATTGGTTGATGGCTTCAGTGACCCCATAATAATAGTATCGGCGAGAGTGCCACCCTCATGATCCTGGCCACCAATACCGATGAGGGCAAAGTTAATACGATCATTAGCTTCACCTTGCAGGGAGCGGTCTCCAGAAACAATTAAGCCACTGACTTGACCCAAAAAGTTTAAACTACTGAGGTTTTTGATCAAATTCTCATTAGAAAAGGCCACCGATGAGGCAAAAACCGTAAAAGCAATGACTGCCACAATTACTAGGCTGGCCAAAAGTTTCTTGATTTTTCTGCCCCGGCTCGGTTTTCTTATTTTTGTCGCCTCCGGCTTGGTAAAATTGACGGAATCGTCGTTATGTGGTGGGGTATTAGCAATAAAGTTAATTTTAACTTGGTCGGACATGGTGATTAAATTAAATATTCTTAAAAAACGCCAACAGTTTGTGGTTATTTAGGCGTTAAAGTTGGCTGATAAATCAATTGTTATTATATCAGATATTTGGCATATCGCCAAGTTTGATCAATTGAGGTCAATTGGTGGTGGTTACCCCTTGATTTTATCTTGCCTTTTATGTTATTATTATATTAGTTATCAACAGGTTATGAGAGTCGATATACTAATTTAAAATTTAGATATTTTTTCATGGACAACTTATTAAGTAGTAACTTACCTCAAGAGAGTAAGTCAAAATGGCAGGCTATTTCTGAATTTTTCTGGGAAATGGTTCGGGTCGCCATTATATCACTGGTCATTATCTTACCGGTTCGCTATTTTTTGATCCAACCCTTTTATGTTAAAGGAGCTTCAATGGAGCCGAATTTTTTTGATCATGAATATCTGATTATTGATGAAATCGGCTATCGTTTTACGCCACCACAACGTGGAGATATTGTGGTCTTTAAATATCCTAAGGATCCGAAACAATACTTCATTAAGCGTGTAATCGGCTTGCCCGGGGAAAAGATTAAAGTCCAGAATAATGCCATTTATGTTAATGGTACTAAATTAAACGAGTCCTATTTACCAGCAACCACCGAAACTTTACTGCCTTTACGTGGCTATGGTGATATTACTCTAGCAAATGACGAATATTTTTTATTAGGAGATAATCGAGAGCAAAGTTTGGATTCCCGAATTTTTGGACCAGTGCAAAGAGATTTTATTGTCGGTCGCACCTGGATTCGAGGTTGGCCCTTTAACCGGGTAACTGTTTTTGATCGTCCTAATTATCAATAAATCAATCCTGATCGGATTTAAAAATTTTCAACTTTAATTTAATATGCCACGCATGAAAAAAACAATGATTGAAGAAGTACCCAAAAAGAAAACAAGTCGCGGTAAGAAAGAAATTATTACCGTTACTGGTATGAGGGATATTTTGCCGCAAGACCAGAAATACTGGCAAGCGGTTTATAATTCCACCAAAAAAATCGCCAATGATTACGGTTATGGCTTGATTGATACGCCAATTTTGGAATACGCTGAACTGTATGTTAAAAGTACCGGCAAACAAACTGATCTTGTTGAAAAGGAGATGTATTCTTTTACTGATCAGGGAGGTGACTTTTTGGCCGCTAGACCAGAAGGAACTCCGGGAGTGGTTCGAGCTTATATCCAGCATGGCATGGTTAATTTACCGCAGCCAGTTAAGATGTTTTATCATGGTCCGATGTTTCGACATGAAAAGCCTCAGACCGGACGTTATCGCCAATTGCATCAAGCGGGATTTGAAGCAATCGGTGAAGATGGTCCAACTCTTGATGCCCAGTTAATTTTGATGGGTTATAATATTATGAATGATCTTGGTGTCGATGTTGTTGTTCAAGTTAATTCAATTGGTTGCGTTAATTGCCGCGAAGAATATAAGAAGGCTTTAGTTAAATATTATAAGCAACACAGTAAGGTCTTGTGCGAAAATTGCTTATTGCGCATGAATAAGAATCCGATGCGCTTATTGGATTGTAAGGAACTAGGCTGTCAGCCGATCAAGGAGGAAGCACCGCAGATTTTGGATTATTTGGATGATGATTGCAAAAAGCATTTCATGAAGGTTCTAGAATATTTGGATGAGTTGAATCTTCCTTATAACTTGAATCCACGAATCGTTCGTGGCCTTGATTATTATAACCGTACCGTTTTTGAGTATTGGTCTGCCGATGACATTGAGGGCAAAAGCGCTTTGGGCGGTGGCGGTCGTTTTGATGGCTTAGTCGAGTTAATGGGTGGTCGTGAGAACACCCCGGCCTGTGGTTTTTCTTTAGGAGTTGATCGCGTCGTGGCGAAACTAAGAGAAAAAGAAACTATAGTGCCAGATGATTATCAACCCGATATCTTCTTTGCTCAGTTAGGTGAGAGCGCCAAGAAGCAAGCGATTGTTTTGTATGAAAGTTTGAGGAAGAAATTCAAAATGTCGCAAGCCTTTTATAAGGATAGCTTAAAGGCACAACTAGAATCTGCTAATCGCTTTAAAGTTAAATACTGTTTGATCCTGGGTCAGAAAGAAGTTAATGAGGATACGATCATGTTGCGCGATATGAATGGTGGTGTCCAAGAAATTATTGGTTTAGGAAAGCTAGAAGCAGAATTGATTAAACGCTTAGAGAAGTATACTAGCGAAGATGGCGTCGAGATTATTGATACTGATGAAACCCGCGCCGCTTTGGTTAGCAAGAAACGTCCGCACACTCAAGAACGTGATACTGAAGAAAATAATCTAGATGATATTGGAGATTTGAGCAGCGGCTTTACGGCCATCGAGGATGAAGTTGAAGCCGGTACTCCCGACGACTACTAAATTAAACTACAAAAGTTAGCAATTGCGCTTTTGGTTTAAATAAATATTAAAAAAGAAAGTGAGGTGAAATTTGTGGCAGAAGTAAAAAGAAAAAAAGGAGAAACTTTCGAGTCTTTAGTTAGACGTTTTTCTAAGAAGGTCCAGCAAAGCGGCCGTTTATTACAGGTGCGTAAAATCAGATTCAAGACGAAGCAAAAAAACAAAACCGCCGTCCGTTCTGCTGCTGCCCGACGACAGGAAATTACTGCTAAGAGAGAATATTTGAAGAAAATCGGCAAGCTTATTGAAGAACCAAAATACCAAAATCGAAAAAAGTAATCTAAATCTTTAGATCTGGCGCCAAGCTAGTTTAGTAATAAACGAGGTTGGTGCCGCTGTGAAGAGTTAGTATTATGCTTTTAACTTTCAACTTTAAGACCAAAACAATATGTTGGATCAACAAATTAATCAGGCTTTTATGGAAGCCTACAAAGCTAAGGATGAATTTGCCGTCTCTATTTTAAGGATGATCAAAAGTTCGATCATGAATAAGAAGATTGATAAGTTAATGCCGAAGGAAGAGGCTCTTGCTGATGAGGAAGTTTTGGCAGTTTTAAAATCTGAAGTTAAGAAGCGCTTAGATTCCGTTACTTCCTATACTCAAGGTGGACGTAGCGACTTAGCCGAAACCGAACAAAAAGAAGCGGAGTTTATTAAGAAGTTTTTGCCCGAAGAAATGACGGAAGAGGCGGTTAGAGAGATTGCTGTAGCGGTTATCACTGAAGTCGGTAATCCGGGAATGAGTGGTTTTGGTAAGATTATGGGAGCAGTGATGGCTAAAACCAAAGGCGCTGCCGATGGTACTGTTGTTTCTAAGGTGGTTAAAGAAGAATTGGCGAAGTAACTCCACCGTCATTCCCGCGTCGGCGGGAATCCAGTGAACAGACAGAGTATCGGTGATTGACGAAGTAGGGTTATAATTTTATCGTTGCGATTTCTTTAATGGGGGATCAAAAACGATTTCAATATAAAAATTAAGGAAGGTGACATTATGACAGGCTTTAACCGGCTGGTCATAAAACAAACAATATGAATAAAAAACGACTTTTTTCCATGCAAAGGTCGAGCAGCACCAAAAACACTTTGGCGGTTTTTTTGGTGTTTTGTATTACTTTGCTTGGTTATGGTTTATTGGCGGTTCCGGCGCAAGCGGTCAGTCAGCTCGTTCCAACAATGGATCAGAGTTTTACTGGATCAGGTCTGCCAATGGTAAGCTTAACGGTGTTTATTGTTGGAATCATTCGTATTTTCTTTGGCTTGTTAGGCGTGATTGCTTTGGCACTATTAATCTACGGAGGCGTGATCTGGATGACTTCAGCTGGTGATCCGGGTAAAGTTACAAAAGCTAAACAAATTATTTATAACACTGTTATTGGTTTAATTGTTATCTTTTCGGCTTTTGCGATTTCTTCATTTTTAATTAATTTTTTAAGAGGTACGACTGGCACTGGAGGCACTGGTGGTGGCAATATCCCTGGTGGTATCGGCGATTTTGGTCGTTCTGGTATTGGCGCCGGTCCAATTGAAAGTGTTTACCCTCACCCCAATCAGATTAATGTCCCAATTAATTCGCGAATTGCTGTTACCTTTAAGGAGGCAATTATACCGAATAGTATTTGTGTTCCCGCTGGCAATGGCACTTGCGACGGTGGCGAAATGAAAAATATTAGTATCTGTGAAATTTCCGCTACTAGTACTAATGCTGCTTGCTTGGGCGGGGTATATGATGTTGCTGCTTATGGTAGTACAACCGTGGCTCAAGTTTCTCCGACTGATTTCAAGACGTTCGTTTTTAGAACTAAGAAATATTTAGGTGCCGATGATGGTAAAACTCGTATTTTTAAAGTAGTTTTGGGTAATGGTATCATGGCCTCTTCGACCGGTAAATCAATTTTTACTGGTTATCGCTCCGATTCCTATGTTTGGTCTTTTAAGACTAACGGCGTTTTGGATCTAACACCGCCAGAAGTTGCGCAATTTCAAATTTATCCAAATCCTGATAATGTCGCCGACGATTACTTTGTTGATACTGCGGCTATTGCCGGTAATGCTCGTATTACAATGACTGGCCAGCCAACCGCTTATCATCCAGTAATGGTGCGAAATGCTGATACTGGTAAGGATATTCCATATTTTGCTAACGCATTAGTTAACGTCCCCTTAGCTACGACAACTAACGGCGAGTTAGCTACTGGATTTAAGTTGTATTTTAATGGAACGATTTATAGCTCAAGCACTGGTACAGCAGCTAAGAATTATGATTTTACTGTTAGTTCTGATGGTATGACGGCCAATTTAATTGGCGATTGGTCTGAATTGGGTGTTTCTGGTAACTCTTTGCCAATTCGAAGTCATCGACAAATCAGTACTAACGCCGGCTTTTCCTTGACGGCAACCGGAGACTTACCTCAGGCGAGTGGTTGGAGGTTAATTGTTACTCCCGAAACTCCTCTAACTCAGGCCAATACAATTATTTTTGCTAATGGTAGTACGACCTATCCTTTTGCTTATGTTTCTTTATCTCAATATGCTTATCCGAGTACGTTGACGGCCAAAGTTACACAACCAGATGGTTCGCTTGCGGTTAAGACGGTGAATACGATTGCGATTGGTCTTAATTCAGAAGCAACGATTGCCAATACGGTCAGTGCATTTAATCGAGTTTTAAGAACTTTAATTACTGCTACCGCTACCGAGACAGGCGTTTCAATCGTCCCTGTTAGTGCTGGTCGGAACAGTTTAACTTTGACTGGTTTTGGCGTGGGAACAGCTAACTTATCTGGTACCGATCGCATCTCTGGGCGGCGCGCCTTGCCGGTTGGCACTAAACTCGATCCTTATAATAATTCAATTTTTAGAATAACTTTTACTGAAGCAATTGCGCCACTTAATCTTGATAATTCAATTATTGTTACTGTTAATGGCGTGGCTGTAAATGCTTCAACCACGATTACTAACGGCTATAGAACTATCGAATTAGCTGGAACAAAAAGTTGTGGCTTGGCTAATTCCTGTGGTCAACCGATGTATTGTTGGCTGGATCCAAATGCTTCTACTGGAAGTTCTAGTCCGGTTAGTATTGAAATTAAAGCGGCGCGTTTACGTTTTTGTATTAATGGTGATGAAACTCAACCAGCTAATTCTTGGTGTAGTAGTTTTGGCGGTTCTTGTAATTCAAATAATGATAATGGCCGTTGTAAGTTGACCAGCGGCTTATATTACCCGCAAGCATTTTGGGTTGCTGATAATCTTGCGACATTACGAGGGTTGGTCACTGGCGACGAGGGGATTGTGGCGGCGCAAAATTTAGGCGTGGTTGATATGGCGGAAAATTCCTTTAATGGTAGTTTTGATCAAGCACCAACGAGCAAGGGTTATTTAAGTGGCAACGCTCAAGGGCGATCGGGGAGTGGTTTTGGTATGGGTAATAGCGATTCCTATAGCGCCAACAGCCATTTGACCGACAATAAATTCAATTACGAACCAAGTACTGTTTATGGTGATAATTTTAAATGGTCTTTCTTTGTTTCGTCACAAATCGATACTGCTTCACCTTTAATAAAGACCTTAGAACCGGTAGGCGATTATGCCTTGGGTAATGCGGTTGGTGAAAGTTTTGGACAGCCGGTTAAATTGGTTTTTAACACTTTAATGCGTTTAAGCAGCTTGAAGGGTGGTTTCGGTTATGGTAAAAACCAAGCTGATCCGGCCTGGAATATTCGTTATTTATTATTGAATACTATCACTAAAAGCGCTAACCCCGTCGGTTATTGGGCGAGTTCTGCTGATGTTGATTTTGATCAAGATGGCCTAGCAGATTATACGTCTACTGATTTAAATCATAATCCCTTTGATCAATCTGTTAGTTATGGGCCAGTGGCCGGTTCTGGTATCCAATCGATCACGCAAAATTGTTTCTTGCCTGGTAATGGTCCGCAGGGTGCCGGCGCATCCACAACGGCACCGGGAGCACCACTTAATTCTTGTAATTATACTGCCGGGGGAGACACCCGTGGCTGTGTTACAGATTCTAACATTACTGATAGGGCTAAAATAGTTACTTCGACCAACCCCTCTTCTTATGGTTATATGAATTGTGCCGATATTAGTGGCGCGGTAACTTGTGCAAATTCTTGCAAGGTACATAATGCAACCTCTACTAACTCGGCAAATGGTAGTTGGATTGTCACTAAGGACAAGTCCAATTTAAATGGCACCGGCGCTACTGGTTGTTGTTTTGGCAAATGTATATAATTTTTAATAAGATAAAACTCTTATCTATTTAACATGTCTAAGAGCATTAAAAATATAATTTTTCTAACGGTCGCTACTTTAGTTTTAGCAATTCCGTTTTTAGCTTTGGCGAGTAGTGGAGTAACTGCTGGCACGCCAACTTTGGCGGGACTACAGAGTGTCTTTGGTGCGGGCAATTTAACGCAGATTATTGCTAGAATTTTGCAATTATTTTTTGCTTTGCTGGGCGTAATTGCTTTAGTAATTTTGTTGTATGCTGGTTTTATTTGGATGACGTCGCAAGGTGATCCGGGCAAAATAGAAAAAGCTAAAAACATGATTTATGGAGCAGTTATTGGTTTGATTATTATTTTTTCTGCTTATGCTGTGGCGAGTTTAATTTTTAATTATTTCCGACCACAGACTACTACCTGTACGACTCCGGGTGAACAACAAGATTGTTCAGTTGCTTATTGTAATAGTACTCGTACCGGATATCGTGAATGTTCCGCTGGCAAGGTTTGGAGCTCCTGTCATTATGACACTTCCTGTGGCGATGATTCGATTGATTTTTATTCTCAGGCTTTTGCCAATATCTTTAAATTTAGTGATAGCGCAAGTTTTCCAAATTGGCCGGGCGTAGCTTGGGATTATTCTCGAAATCGCTCCAAGTTAGTGGCCTTGCCGCGTTCTGCCACATTGCAGGTAGAGGCGTACGCCCACATTACTGGCGTTAATTCAAAAATCGATAATCTTCACTTATGGGAAACGAGTTCCACAGAGCGTGATTTAGCTGCTTTTACTATTACTGGGGCGGGAGCTCGTGGTACTTACAATTTTGCTTGGGCTTCAACAACTTGGGGTACAAAAGATTTCGCTTATGATACGACTGCTATTAAAGTTAGAATTAACGAGAATAATAGTCTCGAGTCTAAGCCAGTCAAGGTTCTATTTTGTGCCGACCATTATTTTGATGGTCTCAAAAACTATGATGAAACCGGCATTGACTGTGGTCCGGGCTGTTTGAATTGTGCTGGCGAAGCTTGTAAGAAACCAGGGTCGGATGTTTGTAGTGCCGATAATTGCGCTTCTGGAATTTGTAATACTGATTGTCGTTGCGCTAGTGCTCCGGAAATCACTTATGTGGATCCAGCGCTCGATGTCAATAATGACACGAATCGTTTGAATTTGGTGGCGAGTCAAATTGATGATGATATTAGTAATGGCGCGGTTAATAATTACGTGACAATTTTTGGTCGGAACTTCGGTAGTGCCACCGGCACCGTAAAATTTTCTCCCCTGGCTGGTAATCTCCAGGTTCCAGCGGTCGTCGCTTGTGCAAAATCGTGGAGCAACAATCAAATTGTGGTGCTGATTCCCAGCACCTTAGTTCCTAATGAATCGATTACGACGGACAGTGCAATCGCCGCCGCTACACCAGTGCGCAATTACACCATTAATGTTCAACCGGCTGCCTCTACTTTGTTCTCAAATGCTTGGGGCTTTCAGGTTAATAAAATTGAGCGTCCCGGTATTTGTCAGATGACTCCAGGTAGTGGAGCTTATCCGACCATCACCACCGCTAATGGTTCGAATTTTCCAACCACTGGAGTTCAGTCGGTTATCTGGTCAATCAGCGGGGAGTTTAGCACTACTTCAGCTGCGGGGCGAGTTACTTGGTATTCGGCCCCATTTAATGTTACTTCAACGGCTGCTACCAATTGGACGGCTGCTAGCGTGAAAGACGTAGTACCACAGAATCGTCTTGGCCGTAGTGGCGTCCGAGTTTATAATGGTAATGTTTATAGTAATTATTATGTTTTTCAAATTTCTGATGGCAAAGTTGGTAGTCCTTGCGGCTATGACTCCCAAGTTTGCGATCAAGATTTAGATACCTGTGGCGATAGTGCCGTTACTGGCTTGCAATGTCAGAATTGTCAGCGAGGGGACTTCAGTTGTGATTCTAGTAAAAATTGTACTTGCCAACCGTTGGTGGCCCCGACCTGTACTTCTGATCAGGCTTGTTCTAGCGGTGGTTGTTCTGGAACCCAACAATGTCTGCAAGGAAAGTTACAGCCCTGTGTCACGGTTCCCGGCTGTGTTGGCTTTTTAGGTAAGTCGTCAACTAACTCACTGTTTTCTTGGGCGTTCTTAGCTAACAAACAAATCGGTCCGGGCAAACAATGCTTGTCAGAATTATGGAATGATGAGACTTGTAGTTTGTCGGGTTGTCTTGATAGTAATCTGGCTTGTGATACTGAAAGTTCAACTGACGAATTTGTTGAATTGTATAATCCGACCGGCGTCGCTAGTGACTTATCGGGTCTGGGCGTGGTTTATGGTGAATCACCAGTAGTTACTGATGGTTTACTTGGTTATTATCAGTTTAATAATAGTCTCAAGAATTCCGCTCCTGGGTCGGTAGACTCCTTAATGGTTGTTAATGGTGGTAATTTGAGTAATAATATAGATTGTATTAATTTGGGTTGTGTTAATTCACGTGGTGCTCGCTTCATGGTGGCGGAGTCTAAGGTTAATTCTTCTACGCTAGCTAACTTTACTTGGTCGGTGTGGTTTAAACCAGAAAACTTGGATAATGCGGCACAGTTTACTGATCTACTCACTAAAATTGGTTCAAACGCCAGTCAATATATCCAATTGTTCTGGCTGAATTCCACCCAAGAGTTAGGCTTTAAATGGACTAATTCCTTCCGTCTCGCAAAAGCTGGTAATGCTAGAAATAAGTGGCATCAAGTCGCGGTAACTTTTGATGACGCTTCAAATTTAGCAACGTTATATATTGATGGTGAGGAGATTGGCAAGAGAACGGTAGCCGCTAGTATTTCAGATAATAAATATGCTGACCTTAATATTAAATTAGGTTCAACGTCCTTAACTAATCAGGCATCGTTTGATGATATCTTAATTTATGATCGTGTCTTGAATCTAGCTGAAATTAAAAATATTTATACTTATCGCGGGCGTAGCTTATCAGGTAATTTAGCGGCGGGAACGGTTTTGAGTTTACGGGGCACGGCCACTACGCCTTTGGGTTTGCCAAAAACCTCTGGCTTTGTTAGTTTAGTTAGCTCAACTGGTCAAGTGATTGATGGTTTTAATTATGGATTAAATTCCAATCAAGTTGTTCCGGGCTATTATCCTGGCTCTGTCGGCCGAAAAAATGATGGCTTAGACACTGACGCTAATAGTGATTTTATTTACTTCAGCAAGAATTCTGAAGAAGCGCTCAACACACCTAAGGCCGTTAAGACTAATACTCATTTAGTGATTAATGAGTTTGCATTAACCCATAATCCTTGTACTTGTGTACAGAAGGCGCAAATGTGTAGTTTGGGTCAGGTTGATAACACTGCTTGTGCCCCGGCCAGTCAGTGTCAACAAGTTAAACGATGTCAGGCTAATGGCCGCTTTGGTAGTTGCGAATTAGCTAAGGCTAATTGCGTGCCCTACTTACCAACCTCGTCAACTATCGCTGTTTATGCCTGGAGTTTTAATACTAATCCAGCACCACCATCGAAGGGGCCATTTATTGTTTCTGGTTGCCAAGGTAATGGCAGCTGTAATGATAATAATGTTTTGCCAAGTCCAACCCCTTGGAATGTCAAATGGAATCAATTGGCGCAACCGGAATTAAAAATTGATAATGCTTCGTCTTGTTTGAATGCGGTTATTTCCGCTCGATTTTCTGAGTCAATGGATGCCAACTCCCTTAACACTGATAATATTAAAATTTTTAAAGCGACTGGTGCTAATTGGGAAGAGGTGACTGGAGCGCTAGTTGGTAGTATTGATAAACTTACAACTGGTGAGGCGGGTGTGAATTATTTCAAGATTACTCCTAGAGATCGTTTAGCCGCCGATAGCAAATATCTAGTGTTTGTTAGTAAAAAGGTTAGCGATGAATTGGGTCGCAACCTAATAGATAATCCGAGTGGGGTTAACAGTAGTTATTGTACTAGCACCGGTAGTGGCTTGCCAACGACGCCTGGCGTCTGCTGGCAATTTAGTACGCGCAGTGCTGGTAGCAGTAATTTATTATGCCCAGTAGGTTGTATTAGTGTTAGTCCGAAGAATTATTTTAATCGTTATTATCTTCAAGATAAGTTGCATGAGGCTACACCAATTAGTGCTGATAATGTTTGTTTGGCTTTAAATAAGCAGGATTATGCTTGGAATTGGTCTGAGTATGAACAGAGCGGGGGAGCTACTGCTCGACAATGGACTTTACAGACGGTTGTCGAGAATGGGTTTGCACAAATGAAAGACTACTTTACCAATGTTTTTAGTGCGGGAATTTTCCATCAGAATGCTGGCCAATGGTATTCCGGTCAGGCGACGACCACTGCTTTACGAGAAACAAATTTCAGACCGTATGATATTAATAGTTGGTTTAGTTATGAAGATATTGGATATTTTAGGGTTACCGCAAAAGAAGTAGCCAGTGAGCATTTTGGCTCCGCTCCAGTCCACAATGATTTTACTGACCCAGTGGTGGTTGAAAATCAGTATTGTTCGCGCTCTGAAGATCCCGCCAAACAAATCTTACAAAGTCCTAGTCCCTGGAAAAATCAGCAAGACGCTTGTATCAACGCTGTCGTGTTTGCGTTGTTCAGTCGTAATATGAAAAATAGCTCGCTGGTTGATGCGACTACTGGTAAGCCGGTTAATGTTGAAGTTTATAATTGTGGCAATAATGCTGGAAAAGCAACTTCCACCGATTATAATAGTGGTTGCACTAAAGTATCTGATAATAATGGTTGGACCGCCAGTATCTTTAATTATACCCAGAAGAATTTAACACTACAGCAATTAGTTGCAGCGCAGTCGACTGATAATTCCACTAAGTTGGAGGGCCTGCGAATTTTCCCCAAAGGAAATTTAGAAAAAAATAGTTGGTATCGAGTAGTGATTAAGGGCGGTCTTAATGGTGTTCGTGGCGGTACGGCAGGTACAGAAATAGCTGAAGGTATTTTACAGATTCCGAGCAAGAATGCGTTAATGAAAACTGGTTCTGATAATTCCTATTATTGGTATTTCAAAACTGGATCGGGAATTTGTCCAATTGATCAAGTCGCTGTTTTGCCTCAATTTAATTATATGGATCGGGTTGGACTGACTCAAGAGTATGAAGCTGATCCAATCGCTACTAACTGCAACCATTTAAATCCCTTTAATTATTCTTGGAATTGGCAGTCCTTACTTAATCCTTTTGATGATCGCTGTATTGATCCGGCGACCGGTAATGGCGTAGCAACTATTTGTGCCTTAACTAGTGTTAATTGCACAAATTCTGATACTAAAATTCGCCAGCCGTTTGTTAAAGCTTTTGGTCAGACTGAAGGTGAAACAAATATTACGGCTCGTGTTGAAACGTCAACTGCCAATGAAACTTGTGTTACTGATAAGTGGGGCTATAGTCAATTACAAATTGGTTTAGGTGCCTTCGCGGTCAGTAGTCTCAATAATTCAGATTGTTTAAATGCTGAATTAAGTTTAAATTTCTCGACTGCGGCTAGCAGCACAACACTTCATCCCGCCTCTGCCTCTAATACTAATGGCAATATTCTATTATATCGTTGTGGTACCGGAGTTGCTGGGTGTGATAATCTCACCACCGCAAATTTAGTGGACTTAACCTTGAAATATCCCACTAATTGGCCTGCTCCAATGAAGCAAATAGTATTTGAGCCAATGACACATTTACTTGCCAATAATACTTATCGCATGGTAATTAAGGGCGGCACTAATGGTGTTATGTCTGCCAACAATACTCAACTTGAACATCTTAATTATAATATTGGCGGTGCTGCCGGTGGCGAAGCTTGTGATCGTTCGACCGAGCCGAATAATCCATTATTAGCTAGTGTTTGTAGTGATACTTGTATTTTTAGGCCGACGGCAAATTTATGTAACACCAAATATCAAGAATGTAATAATAAACAGGGTTTATTAGCTTATTATAATTTTGATAATAATTATAGCAATCAAGTAAATATTGGTATTGTGAGTACTTCAAGCACTTCCTTTGTGGCTGGTAAATTCAATCAGGCACTACATTTTGGCGCGGCTAGTCATAGCTATGCTTCGTTGCCATCAAATTGGATTAATGCGAACCAGGGGACGATTTCTTTCTGGGCTAGACCACTGGATTTGGTTGGTACACAGGGTTTATTGTATACCACTAATAATACCAATAAATTAGTAATTAACGCCGTTAATAATACCAGTACTAATAGCCGCAATTTCACTGTTTTTTATGGAACTGATAGCCGTAATGTACAATTGGTTTCAGCTGTCTCTAATATTAGTAATAAATGGAGTCAGTTAGTTTTAACTTATAATCAAAATCAATTACAATTATATGTTGATGGCCAGTTAGCCGCGACCGCTGCCAATACGACTGCACTTAGTGGTGGTTTTGGCGCCATCTATCTTGGCAAAAATAATACTGGTCAGTTTTTTGATGGTGACTTGGATGAATTGGCAACTTATGAGTCGGTTTTAACTGTTTCCGAGATTAAGAGTTTAGCGACTCGAGGCTATCCGGAGTCTACGGCCTATCGCTGTAATAGTCTTTGCCAAAAAATGGGTATCCCTACCGCCTCTAATTATCCGTCGGGAAGTTGTAGTAATGGAAAAATTGATGCCGGTGAGCAATGTGATGATGGTAATAGTAATAATAATGATTTATGTAATAATAAGTGTTTGTGGAATGGTGTTAGTGGCGGAACCTGTGGCAATAAGGTTGTAGATAATGGACAATTTGATAGCTATTATTGGGATTTCAAATTAAGTGCTACCGCCAAAGTCTGTAATACATTAGATTGGTCTGGTTTGAATCCGTGTCCTAACGGTATTTGGTCAGTTGGTGCCGATCAGGGTGTTACTGGTTTAGCGTTGACCGCTTATCGCGGCAGTTCTGCTAAAGAAAATGATCTTTGTATCAAAGATGAGGAATTACAAAAAATTGGTTTCTGGCACCGCATTATTAATTATATTGTTAAAATCGCTAAGTCTTTCTTGGGTCTTAAGGTTGTCAGCGCCGCCGCTTACTGGTGTCCGATTAACCACTTGAATTTTGGAACAAGTGAATTGCAGGCCATGGCGCGAGGGAATTATAGCAGTTCAACGCAGTTTGCTGATGGAGCAACTGCGGAGTTAGTAGCTTATACTGATGATACTAATAACTTTAAGATAAATATTATTAGAAGTGCTGATTGGGCGGCGAGCACCGAATATAAGTTCATAGCTAGTTATAATAAAAATGGGATCATTGGAACTAGTACTGCCAATATTACTACTTTTAATAATGCAAATAGTTGCCAATTAAAGAATATTCGTTTTGATGTTTGGCCTCGTGGCTTAGCTAAAACTGCTGATGCCTTCAATTGTGCTTCGGATCCAAAGACCGGCAAGCCGGATGATTGCGGTCGTTATTCCAGTGATCTTTATGATGATGATATGTCAGCGGCCTGGACTAAAGAATATCCAGCCAATGGTTACGATTTACATAGCGACGCTAATGTTGGCACAGCCACTAGTTATTTGCCTGGCAATCAGCATTTATATCGTCTGTGGGCTTTGACTTCAGATAAATACGTGGTGCGAGCTAATTTTTCTGCTTTGAATTTGACTAACGTTTCGGCAGAATCAACTTCCACCTTAATCTCTGGTACGGGTTATACTGGCGATTTATGGCTAACTTCGGGCTTTAAGCCAGGCAAGTCCTTACTAAGTGCCACTGCTATTGATCAAAATGGTCGTGGTGAGTTAGGCCAAGCCGATACGGCTCTGCCGATTTATACTTTCTTCTGTAACAATCCTTGGCCCAATGCTAAGAATTTCCCTTTTATCGATTCTGCTAGCAATTGTTCGGTTGGTTCTGGTTCTTGTATTAATAGTAACTTCGGTACTTATTATTGCCGTGATACTGGTGTCGCTAAGAGTTGTGTTCAGGGTAATAATATTGGCAAAGAATGTACTATTAATGCTGATTGTTGGACTAATAAAGCATTAGCAATAGAGGGCAGTTGCCAACTAAATACCGATGATGATTTGCCAAGTATCGGTGAATATGATGCTTTAAGTGGCAAGATTACAAAGGGTGTGGCGATGGGATTCAGCGGAGAGACCTGCCAAACTTTGCCTAGCTCATTTAAGCTAAGGTTAGGTTATCAATCTTACGTTGATAATACTAATTACGTTTGGGATACAAATTATACTAGTATTTATCGTAACTCAGGTAATGGTTGGGAAAAGATTGATAAGGGTTTGTGGCAATTAAATGGTTTGTCGGCTAATTTCAAACCTATTTTTGGATATTCGGTTAGGGTTGGCAGTGATCCATTAGTCAATCATGATTATCTTTGGAGTGGTTCTGAAATTTATGTTTATAATGGCGCTAGTTGGCAATCCGATGCTAGTTTAAAAGCTAAAATGCAGTCAATTGGGTTCTGGCCGACTGGCGGTTATTTCTGGCAGGGTCATAATAAGGTTGGATTATTTGATGCTAATGGTAGAATTGTTAATTTAGATTATGATGCTAATGGCAATTTTATTAACGTTTCTGCCGATACTACTTATACAGCTGTTGGCTTTACAGCGCGACCGAAGTTATTCATCGATTATCATCAGGGTGATCGTGGTCCGTTAATGTTGGATGTTAATGGTAATGTTTGGCAGGTAACTAGCACCGCGAATCGTTTCCAACAGCAGACAATTATGCCGGCATTTACTGCCAGCTTTAATCCGCTGTGGGGTGGCACTAATTCTGACGGCTCAGTTTTCTTTGGCCTAGATCCGAAATATTTTACCCTGAATTATACGGGCAATAATCAATGGTTAGCAGCGGTCAGCGCTACGGAAAATTATAAGACCTGTGATAATAAACTGAAAGAGTTTTTGTTTGCTGGCATTAAACCTGAGGGCGGTAGTGATCTTGTTAAGGCTGGTGATGAATATAATTCGGCAACTAATGCAGCCACAGCGACTTTTACTAAAAACACTATCGATCATAGCGTTTACACTCTGGTCAATAATACTACGACCTATGATTTTGCTTTACCGGAAGCGGGTAATTATTATGTTACTCTAGAAACAGCCAATCACAATAATGCTAATCCCAGAGCGTCAGCGATCACTGTTTTGCCATTAGGTTTTAATGGTGCTTACGGTGATTGTGCTCAGGGGAGTAGTCTTAATGGACGCGACGTTTATCAGAAAGTCAGAATTTCTATTGATGGAAAAAACACTTCTACTTTGACTTTACTCGCCACCAATCCGGATAATCGCCAGGTTAATCGGTTGACGGCTCCAATTTTTGTTGACGCTAAAGGCATACATCGGGTGGCGATTGAGTGGGTCAATGATTGTTATTGTTCAACTTATTTCGGCGATGCCTGCCAATATGGTGATTTAGATTCTAATTTACAAATTTACAGCGTGCGCCTGACTAATGCTAATAATCTTAGTACTAGTGATGCTATTGGTATGAGAGTTTATAATAATAATCAACATTATTCGGCCGCGCTTTGGTATCGAACTAAGTTTAATCCTTATACGCAAGGAAATCTACAAGCCATCAATGTTGATGGTAATAAAGCGGTGAGCGAGGGACGAACGGTTTATGTTAATGCACCAGATTTCGGCGTTATTGATCCTAGTGGAGTGGGCCAGTCAGGTACCTCAATTTATTCGACTATATACTTAATGTCCTATAATGAAGGGGTTTCGCCAACTACTTTGAATATTTTCAAGCAACTGACTAATAATTGGTTTTTTAACGCTGGCGGTCATAGTGCTGGCGGTTTAGACGAGGCGGAAGATGTTGGTGTCTGTAGTGGTGGCAGCAGTGTTAGTGCTAATACCTGTGTTACGGACATTGATTGTATGAAGCGGGGCGCTGGTTACTGTGACTCCACCAAAGCAAAAGCAACCCGTGATACGGTTAGACTGAGTGATCTACAAGACATGTATTTGGCTTTAGGAAGTTATTATAATAAAACTCGTTGTTCCAATGATTTGACTCGTAGCTGTACTAATAATGCTAATTGTTTTGGTGGTGGAGTATGTGGTAATTTCTATCCGAATTTGCTTTCTGGTACTTATATTTCTGGTAAGACTTATAGTGTCTGGCCTTCGTGGCAACAAACACTCGGTAAAGAATTGGGCGTGACCTTACCAGTTGATCCCTTAAATTTGATTTATTCTAATAATTCTGGGACGGCGGTTAAATGCTCCGATCCGTATAATCCTGATACTTGTTGGAGTGAAAAAGACGCTAAGATGGATTGTCGTATTCATGCTAGTTCCAGTTTTTATACCTATTATGGTACCAGCTTTGGTTCAACTAATGGCGGCACTGTTCAACCAGGAACCGCAGTCAGTATTTATGCTAAGGGCGAGTTATTTCCATATAATAGTGGCAACTGGCGACCCGATTGGAATACTGTTACTAATTTACGTTATAATCCGTTTGCCAGCTACTCTTCTCAAATTAGTGGTCAGCAGTTCTGTGAACGAATTACCAATACTTGTGGTAATGGCCGGGTAGATACCGGAGAGAATTGTTCCAACTGCCCGATGGATATGGGATGCGAGGTGGGCAAGGCCTGTCAAAATTATAGTGGTAATTGGACTTGCGGACCATTACGCTTATGTGGCGATGGCCAGCGTCAGGTGGGGGAGGAGTGCGATGATCATAATACTAGTAATAATGATGGCTGTAATAGTGAGTGCCTATGTGAAAATGGCTATGATTGCAGTGGAGGGGTTCCAGTTACGAAATGTGGTGATGGTGTGATTACGGGCAGCGAACAGTGTGAACAGACCAGTAATGGCCCAAGTTGCGGTAACCAAACTTATCAAGGGCAGAGTTGTTGTAATACTGAAACTTGCCGATTGAATAGTTGGTATCGTACCAATATGTCTTGTGGTGATGGTATTAAAATCGATCAAGAGGATTGTGATTGTGGCACTGTTGGTAATTCCATCTTTGCGTCGCGTACAGCTGATGGTTCGCCGCCAAATCCCTTTGCTTGTCGAGTTAGTAATCAAGACGCTGCAGTTGTGTCATCAACCGTTTGGAATCTAACTCCTTTAGCTTATCAATATTGTCTCAAAGATACTTGTCAGGGTCGTACGGCCGAAGCGCTATATTGCGGCGATGGTATTTTAACGCCAGCCAATGAAGCCTGCGATAAGGCAGTAAATGGCAGTAAATATTGTTCTGATACTTGCCAGTGTGCGGCTGGAGCAACTTGCGATGGAACCCATACTTGTGGTTATAAACCAGGCGATGGCGTGTGTGATAGTGCTTGCGGTGAAACGCATATTGCTAATACCTGCGATGATTGCGCCCCTTGTCATAACGGTGAAGCTTATACCGGTGGCACCTATAATAATGATGCTTGTTGTGGCGCTGATTGCAATTTAGTTACTGGAAAAATTGATCCTTTTGATACGCCAACTTTTTGTGGAGCTGGCAGTTCACTGACTTGCAACGCCCTTTGTACGGCTACCAGTTATAGTACTGGTTGCGGTCAAACACATAATAATGCTGATTGCACGCCGGCCACTCCCGCCTGGAGCTGTACGCAACAGGTGAGTACTTGTGTCCATTATCCCGACTGTACTAATGCTGTTACTAATTCGGTCTTCGGACCATTTTGCGGTGATCTAACGCGTAATGGCTCTGAGACAACTGCTATTGGAACTGGTTATTTCTGTGGTCAAGATTTACCGCCGACAAACATTCAAAGTGGCTGGGATATCCATATTTCTCAAGTTACTAGTCCTTGTACTTTGGCGCAAACCTACACGTCATTTGATGACGAAAAGTCAGGCAGTAGAATTACAGCTAAGGGATCGACTGCTGATTTAGCTACTAATTTTAGGATTAATTTTAATACAGATCCGACTTCTGATTTCCTGTTTCAGTTAAGTCCTCGAAGAAGCGATGGCAACTATTATAGTCCTATTGTTAGAGAGGGGAAGAATTTTTGGGGCACGCCAGTCAATGAGTTTACGGCCGATGGTTCCGTTTGTGCTGGTGGCGGCGCTTGTTGGTTCAAATTAGTCGATCTTAATGGCAATGATGTGCATCGGGATACGCTTCGATATGGCGTACCTTATAAACTACAATATACTGATGCGGAAATGGGCAATGGAACAGCAGGAGCAGTTTGGCGAACCGTTGGTTTGAATGGTGTCAGTCCAGCTGAGTGGCGCGCTAATGGTTCCGACGATATGATAATTATGCTATTTAATAATCAGGGCAACTTATAATAATAAATTTCTTATAATATGTTTGACGATCAAAATCAACCACAATCTAATCCACAGGTACCAAGTAATTTGCCTTTCGGACAGCCGCAAAGTCCGTTTGTGTCGCCACCGCCAGTTATGCAACAGGCAATGCCACAAGCGCAGCCAATCGCTACTCAATCGCAGCCAACAAATTTCAGTCAGTCTATCGCACCAGTTGCTGATATGTTTGCGGAGACCGATCCTTTGGCTGGTGGACGAGCAAATCCTGCTGGTTATCCAGGTACGACTTATAATTCGCAAGCGGGAGTTCCTGGGTATCCACCAGCTGGTAGTGCGATGACCGACGATTTGTTTGGTCGTCGAAGTTTCCCCTGGGGAAAAGTTGTAACTATTATTATTATTGTATTGGTGGTTGTGGTCGGAATCGGTTCTATTTATTACGGTTATCAATACTTTTCGTCTGGCAACACTACCAAAGTTACTGGTACTCCAGTAACGACTACGCCGACTGTTCCGGCGGCAACAGCTAATACGTCAGCCGAGTTGGCACCATTAGCCACTAGTACTGAGGTTACTCCGGCAGTGACCGAGGACAATAAAGATTCCGATGGTGATGGTTTAACTGATCAAGAAGAAAAAGTTCTAGGCACCAAGATTGATGTTGCTGATACTGATGCTGATGGTTTGACTGACTGGGCCGAAGTTAAGATTTATAAAACCAATCCGTTAAATCCCGACACCGATGGTGACACTTATAAGGATGGCCAAGAGGTAATCAATGGTTATGATCCATTATTGCCGGGCAGCGCTCGTTTGTATGAGGTGCCAAAGGCTACTAGTACTAATTAATTTTAGTACGCGTGTCATCCCCGCGAAGGCGAGAAGCTACCCCCTATTATTTTTCTAGATCCCCACTTCTGCCTACCGGTAGACACGTGGGTGGGAATGAAAAGGGTGTGGGGTAATAATGTTAAGAAATAAAATTTTAATTTAAAAAAAATATGTTCGGTTTCGGTAAGAAACAAACAACTGCTGTTGCAGACAAAGTCGATACAACGCCGCCACCAGTAACAGCGGATGTTTATGTTATGCCCGAAAAATATATCGTGCAGGGACCAACTGGTAACAATAAGGGCTTGATTATTGCTAGTATTATATTGTTGCTGGTTATAGTAGTTACGGGAAGTTATTTGATTTATGATATGGTCGGTCGACAACAAGCAACACCGACACCCCAAACAACGCCACCAGTAATTGAAGCAATCGAACAGCCAGTAGTTGAACCATTGGTTGCTACAACTTCCACTGAGGCGACAACGACTGAGATAACCGAAGAAACGGTGACGACCACGCCAACCACTACACCAGCACAATCCGCCGTCATTATTAATAGCCAGGATTCAGATGCTGATGGTTTAACCGATGTGGAAGAAAACGTCTTTGGGTCTTTACCGACCAATCCGGACACTGATGCTGATGGATATAAAGATGGCAATGAAGTTGCCAGTGGTTACAATCCGACCAAGGCGGGTACTTCTCGTATCAGTGATTCACCCTTTATTGCGACACAAACAACTGATTTTGGGACAGATGATTTTTCGCTGCTGTATCCTAAGGATTGGCAAACCTCAATCATTAAGGCGAGTGAGCAATTATTACTGACTGCTCCGAGCGGTGAAATAATAAAAATTTCCGTTCGAGTTAACCAGCAGGCGCTATCGGCGCTATCTTGGTATTTACAAGATCATCCAGAGACTTCAGTCAGTCAGCTTAAGCTTGTAGACACGCTTGATGGTCAATTGACCGGTATCTATGCTCCTGATAGCTTAGCGGCCTATTTAACTGATGCTAGTAAATCTAAGTTTTATGTATTTGAATATTTAACTGGTCGACAAAGTGAGATTCGTTATCCGGCTATCTTTAATATGATTATTAAAAGCTTGAAGGTCTTACCAAAAGCAGCCACGACCGCCGTTGTTTCTTTTAATAATAACGCCAATCCCTTACTTAAGAGCCAATGTGTCAGCACTCGAACCTTCTGTCAGCTTAATCCTTGTGGTCCCTTGGCTGATGGCAGTAATAGCTGTACTGATGATAATCAGGGTTATTGTTACGAAAAAGAATGCGTAGTCGATGCTGATTGTATTAGCGGCAAGAAATGTCAGCCGCTGGAGTGTTATAGTGGTGATGCTGCTCGCGGTGTTAAATTGTGTCAATAACCTATGATAAATTTTGAAATTACTAATCAAACTCGGAGCCAAATTAATTTAAAGTTAATAAAATCAATCATCAATAATTTTTCGGAAGTTGCTCAAATCAAGGAAGCAGTTAATTTATCGTTAGTCTTTGTTGATCGGCGTTTAATTAAAAAATGGAATTTGATTTATCGTGGGAAAGACAAGGCAACTGACGTCTTAAGTTTTGCTCAAAGTGACGGGGAGGCTATTCCCGGGGAGATTAATGAACTCGGTGAAATATTAATTTGTTTGCCAGTAGCCAAGGATCAAGCCAAGGAATATGGTTGGAGCGTAGACCAAGAAGTGACTCGGTTACTGGTTCATGGTTTAGCGCATTTAATTGGTTATGAACATGAAAATGTTTCGCAGCGAGAGGCAGCGAAGATGACTAAATTCGAAGCTAAGGCGTTGGAAAAATTTAAGATTAAATAATAATTATTTTATTAATTTTTAGCCAAATTGAACACAAATTTTGTTCAGTTCGCTAATTGCCAAGAAGATTTTAATTTGTTATAATTTACTAAGCTTTTAAAAAATATCTCATGCTCAAGGATAATCTCATAACTGGACTCGATATCGGTTCAACCTCTATTCGTATGGTAGTGGGTGAAAAACCACGCCACGAAGCAAAAATCCGCATAATTGGGGCGGTTGAGGGCCCGTCGAAAGGTATCTCTAAAGGCGTCGTAGTTGATATTGACGATGCTATTTCTGCTATTTCTGCTGTTTTAGAAAAAACCGAACGCATGATCGGGCAACCGGTCGGACATGCCTGGGTCGGAATTAATGGTGGTCATATCATTACTACGGAAAGTCGTGGTGTTGCCGCTGTTTCTAAGGTGAACGGAGAAATTCGTGAAGCTGATGTTGAGCGGGTTATTGATAATGCGCGCTCAGTTTCGGCACCGCCAAATTATGAAGTTTTGCATGTTATTCCTAAGAGTTTTGCCGTCGATTCCCAGACTGGCATTAAGGATCCGGTTGGTATGACTGGCATTCGCTTGGAGGTGGAAACGCAAATTATTCAGGGCTTATCTGCTCAAATTAAAAATCTCACTAATTGTATCTATCGTACTGGCTTGGAAATTGATGATTTAGTGTTATCAATTTTGGCTGCCTCCGAAAGCGTCTTGACTAATCGTCAGAAGGAATTGGGAGTCGTGGTGATTAATCTTGGTGGCCGCACCACGTCTCTGGCCGTGTTTGAGGAAGGTGATTTATTGCATTCTGCGGTAATTCCGATTGGTTCCGATCACATTACTTCAGATATAAATTTGTTGTTTAGAATTTCTATTGATACAGCTGAAAAAATTAAGGTGCGTGAGGGTAGCTGTTTAGCCAAGGAATTTAAACGTCATGATGAAATGAAATTTGCTGCAGTTGGTGGTATCGAAGAGGGCTATTTCTCGAAGAAACAAGTGGCCGAGGTGATTGAAGCGCGAGTCGAAGAAATTTTTCAATATGTGGACAAAGAACTGAAGAAATTGGCACGTTCGGGTCGGTTACCGGCAGGCGCAGTGATTACGGGTGGCGGCGCGAAGTTAGACGGAATTGTGGAAGTAGCTAAACGAGTTTTGCATTTGCCGGCCTCTATCGGTTATCCCCATGATTTAGTTTCCTCCTTAGATAAAGTTTCTGATCCGTCCTTTACGACTGCTGTGGGTTTAGTCTTGTGGGGCAATCAAATGGTCAACAAAAAAATGGATTTAGGTATGGGAGGTGGATTTGGCAGTATGAACAAGGCCATGGAGGGAATTCAAAAATTATTAAAATCATTTTTACCTTAATTAATAAGTCACTGAATTGAAACAAATATGATTAATCAAAAAAACAGCCTATTAATTGCTGGTTTGGGGGGAGCATTAGTGGCCATCGTCGTCATCGGCGGCGCTCTGTTCGTTTATTTTCAATTTTTTAAAGGAGCTGATTCTAGCGATGGTAACAATAAGAATTTAACTGCCGTTAGTAGTACCGCCGATTATCAGATTCCAATGGGTGTGAATGTTCCGAGTCAAGATACTGCCTCAACCCAAGATCCAACAGCTGGATGGTTGTCATTTAGTTTGCCTGATACAAGCACTAAGTTGTCGGCATCCTCAAGCGTAAGTTCGACTTTGTTTTCCTTTAAGTACCCGCAAGACCTGACCTTGAAACAAAATAAGACCAATATAACTTTATCTAGTGCCTCAATTACTTCAACGATGTTAACTGTCAATTGGGAAGTTACGCCGAAAAGTTTAACGTCGTATCTTAAGGATCTAGACAAGGTTAATGCTAAGGCTTGGGAGGGTCAACCGTCTGTTAGCATTGTCACCTCTACTGATCAGGCAGCGATTGGTAATTTGCCAGCTATTGTACGTGAACAAAAGCTCTTGGCGGCTGATTTAAGTCAGTATGTTGTTTATTTTAAGAATTCTAGTACTGTTTACTCGATTAGTGTCATTGCTCCAGCTCTCAGTCAGGATTTACTAAGTTTGTTGGTGGTGTTTATTAACAATTTTAAGTTAGGCAATTAAGTTCAGATCTTATTAAATAAACGTTTTTAACATACTATGCCAGAAGTAAAACCAGAAATCGAGACCATAGCTAAGATTAAGGTAGTCGGAATTGGAGGATCCGGCGGCTCCGCCGTTAATCGGATGATCGCAGCCAAAATTCGTGGTGTTGATTTTATTGCAATCAACACCGATGTCCAAGCCTTGCATCATAGTATTGCCAAGACCAAGTTTCATATTGGCCAAAAAATTACTCGCGGTTTGGGTGCTGGTATGAATCCAGCGGTTGGATTGGCAGCGGCGCAAGAAAATTCTTCCGACATTAAGGACATGCTCAAGGGTACTGATATGGTGTTTATTACCTGTGGCTTGGGTGGTGGTACCGGTACGGGTGCCTCACCGATTATCGCGCAAATTGCTCGAGAAGCCGGAGCTTTGGTAGTGGCCGTTGTCACTAAACCATTCGCGTTTGAGGGTAAACAACGTAGCCAAATCGCCGAAGAGGGACTTGAAGTGTTGCGTCCGATGGTTGACGCTATTATCACTATTCCCAATGAAAAGATTTGGCAGGTAGTTGATCAGAAGACTTCATTTTTAGATGCCTTTAAAGAAGTTGATGATATTTTAAGACAGGGAATTCAAGGTATTTCAGAAATTATCACTGTCCCAGCCTTAATTAATGTCGATTTTGCTGATGTGAAGGCAATTATGAAGGAGGCGGGCTCGGCTTTGATGGCGATTGGTGAGGGATCGGGTGAAAATCGTGCGGCCATGGCAGCGAAGGCTGCTGTATCATCACCTTTACTTGATTTATCGATTGATGGCGCTAAGGGCGTGCTGTTTGTGATCTCCGGCAGCAGTGATTTAGCCATGAGCGAAGTTAATGAAATCGCTTCTATTATTACGGCTGGCGTTGACGAGAATGCCAAGATTATTTTTGGTGCCAATATAGACGAAGGCCTAAAAGATAAGGTTCGGGTTACTTTAGTGGCAACCGGTTTTGGTGAAAATTTCAAAAAACAACAACGAGCCGGAGATAAAGATTCTTGGACTAGTAAAATAAACAATATTTTTGTGGAACGTCCGATTGGCAAAGAAGAGGCTGAACCCGTTAAATTTAGTAATCGGGCGGCGATTGGCAGTGATGAGCCACGAGTAGTGAGGGTGCGAACGGCGCCAGTGGAAGAACCGAAGAAATCCTTCTTTGGCTTTGGTGGTGGTCGCGAAGAAGCGAAAGACGAGCTAGATGTTCCACCGATCTTGCGACGAGGTGGGAACTTCAAGCCGCTCGACACTGTTAGTCAGGAAGAGGATGATAATGAGGTCCTTTCCGCACCAACTTTTAGTGATCGTGAGCCCCTAATGCCGGAAAACGAAGAGGCTGATGAAGACGATTTGGAATTGCCTAGCTTCATTAGAAAAAAGATGAAGTAAAAATAAAAGTCAAGTTTAGAAATATTCTTAAAAACTCGGTATTTTACTGAGTTTTTTTGATAATTAAGAATATCTTTTAGGTGTTTTTGTTGATAAAATATAATGGGCGTTTTTGGGTGTGGATAACACTTCTAAACTAAAATATTTAACACAAAAATAGCTAATTACAACCGCTTTGACAGTGACTTCTGGGACGGGTATAATGATACTAATTAAAGCCTTAAAAATAAAAATTGATTGCTACTTATGGAGACGCAAATTAAGCAAATTCGCAAACGAAACGGTGAAATTTCTGATTTTGACCAAAAAAAGATTACCGCAGCTATTTATAAATCATTAGCGGCAGTAGGTCGTGATGATGAGGCTTTAGCTAGTAAGCTTTCGGATCAGGTTGTTCATATTATGAACAGCAAGTTTCATCCTCGATCAATCCCGGCCATTGAAGAAGTTCAGGATACCGTAGAAGAGGTTTTAATTAAAGAAGATTTAGTCAAAGCGGCTAAGTCCTATATTATTTATCGCGAACAACATGCTCGTTTGCGTGAACTCAAGCAATTATTGGATTCTAATGATATTATTGAAGGCTATTTAAAGAAAATGGATTGGCGCGTCAAAGAAAATGCTAACATGGCCTATTCTTTACAGGGCTTAAATAACCACGTGGCTTCCGCTGTTTCCTCTCACTACTGGTTAAATAAGATTTATCCGCCGGAAATTAGAAACGCTCATAATGATGGCACTGTCCACTTGCATGATTTACAGATTTTGGCAGTTTACTGTTGTGGTTGGGATTTACAGACTTTATTGCGCGTCGGTTTTAGTGGCGTGGAGGGAAAAGTTCAGTCCAAGCCACCAAAGCGCTTTCGTTCGGCCTTGGGTCAAGTAGTTAATTTTTTCTATACCTTGCAGGGTGAGGCCGCTGGCGCTCAAGCCTTTGCTGACTTTGATACTTTGCTCGCTCCTTTTATCCGATATGAAGCACTCGATTATAAACAGGTGAAGCAAGCGATCCAGGAATTCGTCTTCAATATGAATGTGCCGACTCGAGTAGGGTTCCAAACTCCTTTTACTAACTTAACTTTTGACCTAGCCTGCCCGAAGACTCTGGCCAATGAGCCAGTAGTTATTGGTGGTGTGCCGCAGCGTGAAACTTACAAGGATTTTCAGCGAGAGATGGATATGATCAATCGCGCCTTTGCTGAGGTGATGATGGAGGGTGATGCCAAGGGACGTGTATTTACTTTTCCAATTCCGACCTATAATATTTCCGAAGATTTCAATTGGGATAATGAGGTGTTAGATCCAATTTGGGAAATGACCGCCAAGTATGGTATTCCATATTTTGCCAACTTTGTTAATTCCGACATGAAAGCGGAAGACGCTCGTTCCATGTGTTGTCGCTTACGTTTAGATAATCGTGAATTGCGCAAGCGTGGTGGTGGAATGTTTGCCGCCAACCCTTTAACTGGTTCAATTGGTGTCGTTACGATCAATTTGCCGCGCATTGGTTATTTATCTAAAGGTAATAAGCAGGCTTTCTTTTCGAGATTATCTCAGACTATGGATTTGTCTCGTGTTTCTTTGAAATTAAAGCGCAATGTTTTAGAAAATTTCACTGAAATGGGGCTCTATCCTTATTCTCGTTTTTATTTGGGTGACATTAAAGAGCGCTTTGGACAGTATTGGCGTAATCATTTCAATACTATTGGGTTAAATGGCATGAATGAGGCGATGGTCAATTTCTTGGGCAAGCCCTTGTCTTCGAAAGAGGGCGGCGAATTTGCGACCGAAGTGATGGATTTCATGTTACAACGTTTGGGCCAGTATCAAGAAGAAGATGACCAGTTATATAACTTAGAGGCTACGCCAGCTGAGGGCGCCACTTATCGTTTCGCCAAACGCGACAAAGAATTGTACCCAGACATTGTTGTCGCCAATGAAGAAAACTTCCAGAGCAAGGGTGCCGCTCCCTATTATACTAACTCCACTCATTTCCCCGTTAATTATTCCACCGATATTTTTGATGTTTTAGAAAAGCAAGATGGTTTGCAAATTAAGTATACTGGCGGAACAGTCGTGCATATTTTCTTGGGTGAGAAATTACCAGATATTAAGAGCACAAAAGCCTTAGTCAAAAAAGTTGCCGAATCCTTCAAGCTACCTTATTACACCTTAACCCCAACTTTCTCGATTTGTCCGAAACACGGCTACTTGCCAGGTGAGCATCGCTTCTGCCCGATGTGCGACAACGAAGTCGGTTACATCCGGGAGCAGAAAGAAAAATTACCCCTTTAATTAATAACATAAAAACCTATGGAAGGTGACAACAAAGAGCAGTTACGACAACCCTGCGAAGTGTATTCTCGCATCGTTGGCTACATTCGACCAGTCGACCAATGGAACCCGGGCAAGCAAGCGGAATTTTCCGACCGGAGTACCTTTGAATCAGGCTGTTCGTGTACTGGTGAGGAATTCACAGTCTAACTTGACTTGGTTAGGAGGTTTGTTGTAATAAAAAGAACTACAGTTTATGCTTATTGGCGGCTTACAGCCCGTAACCCTTTTAGATTATCCGCAAAAAGTGGCAGCAATCATATTCACCGCAGGGTGCAATATGCGCTGTCCTTTTTGTTATAATTTCAAATTGGTTTTGCCGGAATTGATTAATCGTGATAATCTATATGAAGAAGACAAGGTCATTGATTTCTTAAAAAGGCGTAAGAAATACCTTGACGGCTTAGTAATTACCGGTGGTGAACCGACACTGCAGCCAGACCTACCTGAGTTTTTGCGGAAGATGAAAAAAATTGGCTATTCGATTAAGCTCGACACTAATGGTCTCTGGCCGGAAGTGGTGGCGGCCTTGATCGAAGAGGGTTTGGTAGATTATATTGCCATGGACATCAAGGGCCCGAAAGATAGTTACGAAAAATTTGCCGGTGTTAAAGCGGGTCGGATTGAAGAAACTATTAGTTTAATAATGAATTCCGCTTTACCTTATGAATTTCGTAGTACGCTCGTCAAGGGCTTGCATATGGCGGAGGACATTACGTTAATGGCAGAGTTGATTAAGGGTTCCGATTTGTATTATTTACAAAATTATGGCACCAGTGATCCACTCGCTGGTCCAAATTTTAAGGGGCGCTCCTTTACGATCAAAGAATTGACTGAGTTTCAGTCGTTAATTGGTAATCAAGTTAAAAGTTGCTCAATTAGATAAAGTGACGCCACTGTGTCATTCTGGACTCTCTTTATGTCGTGGATGGTTCACTGTATGTCATTCCGGGCTTGATCCGGAATTTGCGCCCTTACTAATGACACGCAACGAGATTCCGGCTCAAGGCCGGAATGACAAGGGGAGGGGCCGGGAATAAGGCCGCCAATATAGTTATTATACTAATTCTCAATTAATCCAAAAATATGCCCAACAATGAATTAGAAGAACTGAAAAGTCTGGTTGTTGAAAATAACGTCGCGCTTAAATTATTAACCGAAGATATGCAGGGCGTTAAGAGATATATGAAGATTCGGATGTGGGTCAGTATTTCTTGGGTGGTTTTATTTATTTTATCAACCTTACTAGCGGCGATTTCGTTACCGGGCATTATTAAGGGTTACACTGGTAATTTTCCCGCAATCATGGATACAGTAAAACTTCTGTATTAATTTTAATTATTATGAACGAGCTCAGCGAGCAAATAAAGGTTTTGGCAGAAAAAATTTCTGCTACTTGGAGGTTACTTTGACCTTGATCAAACCAAAAAAGAATTAGCTGAATTAGAAACGGAGTTACAAGCTCCGGATTTTTGGGCTGATCAAGATCGGGCCAAAGAACTTTCTCAGCGCTATCAGAATTTAAAATCTGAATTGGGGGTATGGGATCAATTGACTAATGATGTTAAGGACTTGGAGGAGTTAGCGGAATTATTTTCCGCCAATCATGACGAAGATGGTCAACAGCAGGAACTCAAAGAAAAATTAACCAAACTATCAGAACAATTTAAAAAATTAGAATTTAATGTGTTATTCGCCGGTCCGCATGATGCTAGTAATGCGATTTTGTCGTTACATGCTGGTACTGGTGGTGTTGACGCCATGGACTGGGCAAGCATGTTGCTAAGAATGTATTTGCGTTTTTGTGAACGGCATGGCTTTACCGCGAAAATCATTGACGAAACTCCAGGCGCGGAAGCGGGGATTAAAAGTGTTACGCTCGAGATCACTGGTCGCTTTGCTTATGGTTGGTTAAAGTCCGAAGCGGGAGTGCATCGTTTAGTACGAATTTCGCCATTTGATGCGGAAAAAATGCGCCATACTTCTTTTGCTTTAGCCGAAGTCTTGCCGGAAATTATTGAAACTGATGATAATTCGATTATTAAAGAAGAGGATTTAAAGATCGACGTTTTTCGCTCTGGTGGCAGTGGCGGTCAATCAGTTAATACGACTGATTCGGCGGTGCGCATTACTCATTTGCCGACGGGGATCATGGTAAAATGTCAAAATGAACGATCACAACTACAAAATCGTAATTTAGCGCTCAAAGTTTTAAAGGCGAAGTTGGCGGTATATTATGAAGAACGCGCCAGTAAGAATTTGGAAGAGATTAAGGGAGAGCATCGTCGCGCTGAGTGGGGCAATCAGGCCCGATCTTATGTCTTAGCGCCCTATCGCCTCGTTAAGGATCATCGCACTGAATATGAGACGGCGGATACTGATCGCGTTCTTGATGGCGAGATTGATGATTTTGTCGAAAAATTTCTACGTTTTAAAATAGAAAAATAATTTCATGCTGGAGGGCAGCCAAATTTTCTTTTGGGCTTTAATATTTTATGTTGCCGGGATTATTCTCGGCAATTTTTTTGCGTCTTGGCCGTTAGCATTTTTTATTTTATTATTAGTCAGTATTATTTTGGCGGTGGCTAGCAATAGTTATTTGCGAATTTTATTTATATTTTTAGCTTGTCTGTTTTTCGGCTTGTGGCGATTTCAGATGGCCTTACCTGATTATGCTGACCAAACTAAGATTTATCATTATAATTCCAGCACGGTGGAATTTAGTGGGCAGGTGACAGAAGCAGCGAGTAGTTTGGGGTGGCAAAACTTAACGGTGGCCGCCCAGACCTTGTCCGCTACGAAAGGCAGGCCAACGGTTAGTGGTAAAGTAAAAATTAGCGCGCCACTGTATCCAGAATATCGCCCGGGAGATGTTTTAAAAATCAGTTGTCGTCTTGAAGATTATCGCCAAACCGAAAATACTGGCTATGCCAATTATTTATTTAAAGAAAACACTTTTTCCACTTGCGGTTTTGCGCAGCTGCGTTATTTAAGTAGCCATTATTCGGTAGCGCGATTTCTATTTCAATTGCGTGGCTATGCTAAGGAACGCATTAATCTAACTCTCAAAGAACCAGCGGCGGCGATTATAAATGGCATGTTGCTCAACGACACCAAAAATATTCCGCCCAATCTTAATCAATTATTTTCACGCTTGGGGCTGACCCATATTATCGCTATTTCCGGATCACATTTAGTGATTATTATCTATCTGTTACTTGAGTTACTAATATTTTTTGGCCTTAACCGTTTACAAGCTTTTTGGCCGGCGGTGGGTTTTATTGTTTTTTATGTGGCACTCGTGGGGGCACCAGCCTCCGCCGTTAGATCTGCCGTGATGGCGATTTTGATGATGTATGCACAAAAAATTGGGCGGTTGAGTGATAATAAAAATTTATTAGTCTTAGCGGCTGCGACCATGTCACTGTTTAATCCCAAAGTTTTATTATTTGATGTTGGTTTTCAGTTATCATTTTTGGCGGTGGTGGGTTTGAGTTATTTTTCGGGAACCTTAAAGCAATGGTTGAAGTTTATTCCAGAAAAATTTGATTTACGAGAAATCATCGCCGCAACTGCTAGTGCTCAGTTATTAACTTATCCACTGATTATCTACTATTTCGGTGGCTTCTCTCCTTATTCACTTTTGGCTAATGTGCTGATTTTACCAATCGTACCCTTACTAATGGGAATCGCCATTCTAAATTTAGGCGTCGCTTTAGTCTGGATTTTTGGTGGTCAAATTATCGGAATATTAACAATGTTAATGGTCGCATACTGGTTAAAGGTGTCAGAATTATTGGTTGGTTTACCGGGGAGTTATTGGCAGGTAACTTTGCCTTGGTGGGTGTTGTTATCTATTTATGGCTTAATTGGTTGTGGCTATTATTTTTTGCATCGAAAACGCACTTAGGTTTTGGCATTTTTTATTGTCTGGTGTTATAATATAGGTAACTAAATATTTTTTTATGAAAAAAATACTATTCTTATTGTTTGCTTTGGCATTAGTTTTAACGGTAAGTAATAAACCGGTTCAGGCCGCCTACACCCCAATGGCCGGGGACTTAATTAAAACGACCAAATCGCCGGCGGTTTATATTGTTGATGATAATTTGAAGCGTCATTTATTTCCGAATAGTATCACCTTTTGGACTTGGTATTCGGGAACCTGGGCGGATCAAAATATTAAAGTGATCACTCAAGATGAATTTGATAATCTTGATCCCGGAAAAAATGTTATTGCTCGTCCGGGCGCTAATCTGATCATGTTTGATAATAGCAGTAAGTCTTATGCCGAAACGCCTGGTGGAATTTTGTGTGAAACGCGCGCACTTTATGGCGACAATTGGCAAAGTCGAGTTATTTCGATTCAATCATCATTTGAAACTGATTATATTAAGGATAATTCTTGTATCATCGGTTCTACCAGCAAGTTTCCCGATGGTACCTTGATTCAATATGTTAAATCAGCCGATATTTATTTGATTGATGGTGGCAAAAAACGCAAAATCAGCGCCGAAGGTTTTAAGGCGAATGGTTTTAAGACTAATTCGATCATGACTAATGTTCCAGTCGCGATGTCCTATACTGCTGGTACGGCGATTAATGTCTTTGACTACAATTTAGGAATTCTATACTCCTTAGCCGACACGCGGGGCGGAGAAATCGCAGGGCGTCCTGACTTGATTATTTCTGATATTGTTTTTCCGGTGGCCAAAACGGTTGTGAATCAGAGTGTTGCGATCAAATTAATTGTCAAAAATATTGGTGGTAATCTGACCTCGGAGAGCGGAGTACGCAACATTGTTTTTACGGCTGCCGATTGGAGTACGATTAGCGTCTCACATCCTGATTACCCTAGTGCGACCAATCCCTTACGTACTGGCCAGACTTTTGAGATAACTTATACCGGTAAGTTTATTGCCGCCGGAACCAAGAGTTTTACTGCGAAAGTTGATGAGCCGAGTGAAGTTATCGAAATAAATGAAAAAAATAACGCTTACTCCGAAGCACTTGTCGTCGCAGCTAACTAAAACCTAATTTGAGGCGGGCGATTAATTCGCCCGCTTTTCTAATATGACAAAAAAGAATTTAAAATATATTATTGCCGTACTGGCTTTACTAGTCAGCTTTGGGATATATTATTTACAAACTCCGAACACTGGAAAAGTGTTAGGGCAGTTTATCAATGCTTCTTCGACTGATTTGCGGTTAATGTTTTTTGATGTTGGGCAAGGAGATAGCAGTTTGATTATTACGCCAAACGAGCAGAAAATTTTAGTTGATGGCGGACCGGATCGCTCACTAATTGGTAAACTCGATGGAGTCTTGCCTCTCGCGGATCGTCGGATCGATTATATAATTTTAAGTCATCCTCATGCTGATCATCTGACCGCTCTGCCGGAGGTGCTGCGCCGCTACCAAGTCGGTGCAGTGATTATGACTGGTGCGGCGCATACGGCGCCCGATTATTTGGATTTTTTACGATTGATTAAAGAAAAAAATATTCCCACCAAAATTATCGAGCAACCACAGGAGTTAGTGATCGATGGAATTAAATTAGAATTTTTAGAACCGACTAAATCTTTTTTTTCGGCACGACCGGAAAACTTAAATGATAGCTCGATTGTTTTTAAATTAGTTTATGCTTCGACCTCGGCATTGTATCTGGGTGATTTTGAGAATGAAGAATCGTTAGTCATTAGTTCGACTGTACCTCTGAAGTCTGACTTAATTAAAATTGGCCATCACGGATCGACTAATGCCAATGATCAAAGTTTTCTGGCGGCCGTTAGTCCGACCTATGCCGTTATTTCGGTTGGCAAGAATAATAGTTATGGCCATCCGCATTATCGGACACTCTACTATCTAAAGCAATTAGGCGCACAGATCTTGCGGACTGATGAACGGGGCGATATATTTTTTACTAGTAATGGCCAGACTCTGCAATCCTTGACAAAATAACACAAATTAAGTAGTATCAGATTGAGTTCGTTGAACTTTACAACTAGTTTAAATGTCTTAAACAACAGGAGCCAGACGATGAAAAGACGTAAAACGCAGGGATTTGTTGGCGAAAATAAGCTGAAAGACTCTATTGTTTCTTTGCTCGCCGCGGCCAAGGTTAAGGTTCAGGAATTTAATGCTGAAGTCATTACACCCGCCGTGGACCGTGGTCGCGATTTGACCAAACAGGCCAAACAGAATTTGCAAGCGTTAGCGGAACATCCGCGCGTCATTAAAGCCAAAGAGGTAACTTCGGCTTCAGCGGAAAAAATGCTGGCCGTGGCCAAGAGTTATTTTCCGAGTTCAGCCAAAGAATTCTGGGCGGTTGATATTGCGCCGGATGGCATTCGCTTGGCCCGCCTTTCATTGAATGATGAGCAGGACGACGAGGATGATGATGGGCCGCAATATTGTTTGCGTGACTATTATCGGGCCAGTTTTGATGTTGATTTATCAAAACGTAATTCGGCTGATAGTGACCGAGTCAAACTCGAAGTTTTGCGGAGCTTGCTCGAGCGCGCCGGTGTTAAGAACAAGGATGTTGTGCTTTCCATAAATGGTGAGCATGTCTTTACCAGGGTTCGGACTTTGCTCCCCGTGCCTCGCTCCAAGGTGGCGCAGTCAGTTAAATACCAGATTCAGCAACAGATTCCTTTTGGTCTTGATGATCTCTATATTGATTATGAGGTTATGAAGGTTAATACTGATGGTTCTTATCAGGTACTGATGGCAGCCATCAAGCAAAGTGTGGTTGATAGGTTTATTGAAATCTTGACGGCAGCGGAGTGTCGTGTGCATGGCGTGACAATCGCGGGCATCGCCGCCTATAATTGGTTAAAATGGCTGGGTGCTATTAATAGTACTACTACGCCAACTGCCTTGGTTTTGGTTCGTGCTGGGGTTGGTGAAATCTTTTTGGAAATAGTTTGCGAAGTAGACAATCAGTTCCATTTCACTAGGCCTTTGAAGATCACTAGTTCGGACAAGTTACAGGCGGCTCGAGTCAAACTCGAGCAGGAGAATAAAAAGCTCAGTGAGGCGGGTCAGGAAGTGAAAAAAATTCCTGAACTCACCGAAATGATCGCGACCGAAGTTGTGTCGAAAGTTAGTCAGTCCTTTTCATACTTCCGCTCGATACCTGGCGGCAAAGCAATTAAGCAGGTAATGGTGTTTGGTGCCGAAGCCATCTCCGAACGAATGGGTGGCGTCTATCTGGAGGATTTGTTGACCGATCAGCTTGGTCTGCAGGTGGTTTATCCCAATATTTTGCGCGAGCTGACGATTAAGGATGGCGATATTTTGGATCCGGATCAGATGGCCGTGGTGCTGGGACTAGCATTGAGCTGTCAGCAGAATGCGGCGATTGAAATCAACTTGTTGCCCAAGACGAAATTACAGCAGGCCGTTAGCGCGGTTACTGGTAAATAACAATAATTGTTCGTTAGTCGCCCCGTCTCAGTTTAATAAACTGGCACGGGGCTTTTTTTGACTAAAGCCCAAGTATTTGTTATGCTATAAGCATAAATTTACTAGATTAATAAAAATATATGAGCGACAAAAAACCTAAAATCTTACTGGTTGAGGATGAGGCGATGATCGTGGAAATGTATAAATTAAGGTTAGAAGAAGAGGGCTATGAAGTTTTGACGACTGATAAGGGTTCGGAAGCAATTAAATTAGCTTCGTCAGAAAAGCCCGATGTCATTTTGTTGGATATTATTTTGCCGGAAGTTGATGGTTTCACAATCCTTCAAACAATTAGATCACAAGTAGCGACTAAGAAAATTCCTGTTTTGTTACTAACTAATTTAGGACAGGAAAGTGATCAGAATAAGGGAACCGAACTTGGAGCTGATGGTTATTTCGTCAAAGCAGCTCATACCCCGGCAGACATTATTAATGAAGTAAAAAAAGTTTTAAAATAAATAAATAAGCAATTAATATGATTGAAAGAACTCTAGTCTTACTGAAGCCCGATGCGGTTAAGCGTGGACTTATGGGAGAAATTATCACCCGCTTTGAAAAAGTTGGTATGAAGATTGTGGCTATGCGCCTAGTAGCGGTTACCGAAGAACAGGCCAAAAAACATTACACTGAAGATATTTCAATTCGCCGTGGCGAACATGTTCGTCAATATTTGGTAGATTTCGTTGTTCCGGGTCCGGTTGTGGCGATGATTATTGAAGGTGTTGATGCGATCGAAAACGTGCGCATGATGGTTGGCGCGACTGAACCAAAATCAGCGGTTCCGGGAACTATCAGAGGGGATTACTCTCATGTCAGTTATAGTCATGCTGATGCCGAAAAGAAAGTCGTGGCTAATTTGATTCACGCTTCTTCTGACAAAGCAGATGCGGAAAGAGAAATTGGCGTCTGGTTCGAACCTCAGGAAATTGCTGAGTATAAAACCGTTCACGAAATCCATACTTTATAAACACAAAAAAAGAGTCCGCCGTAATAGCGGACTCTTTTTATAAATAAAAAATAATTTTATTTGTTTTTGGTCTTAATGCATTTAGCACAAACCTTAGCCTTAACGCCAGCGATTTTCTTGCTTTGCATATTGATCTTCATCGTTCTCTTGGTTTTTCGATTTGAGTGAGAGACGTTATTGGCACTAGTAGTACCGCGTCCGCACATTGCGCAAACATTAGCCATATATACTTGTGATTAAGAATTGGTGTTAGTGATTAAAATATTAGCATAATTGTCTAATTAAGTCAAATTTGCTATACTATTAATTATAAATAAAGACAATATATTCGTAATTAATTCTATATGCCTCTAACTTGGCTTTTTTCTGAACCGTTATTCTTTGTTGCTTGGGTGTTGGCGATTATTGCCGCTCTGACCATCCACGAGTTTTCCCACGCTTTGGCTGCTTATTGGCTCGGCGACAAAACAGCCGGGGATGATGGTCGTTTAAGCCTTAATCCCTTGGTTCATATCGATTTTTTGGGATTTTTAATGTTGCTTTTAGTTGGTTTCGGTTGGGCTAAGCCGGTGTCAGTTAATCCTTACAATCTTCGAAATCAGCGCTGGGGGATGGCAATTGTCTCCCTGGCAGGGCCACTTTCTAATTTATTGGGAGTTTTTGTTTTTGGTCTTCTATTAAAATTTCTATCTCCCTCGTTGGGGGCAGCGAATTTATTGGCAAATTTCTTATTTTTGCTAACTTTAGTAAATGTTTCGTTGTTTGCCTTTAATTTGATCCCAATTCCTCCACTAGACGGCTCTAAGGTGCTTTTTGCCGTTTTACCCGACAAATTTAACGAATTTAAGGATAAATTTAGCCAATATGGTCCCTATATTTTAATTGGCTTGGTGATTGCTGATGGTTTTTTGCCAGTCAGTATCTTTGGGACGCTATTTAATGGTATTATTGGCCTCTTATCCGGCTTATTCTAGAATTGACTTTTGGGGCGAAATCAGTTAAAATAATAAACGTTGATAGGTGCTGACTGTCAATGCTAAATATTATCTAAATTTAGTAAAATATTGAAATGGTCCCGATATCCGGTTGGGATTTTTTCGTCTAATTTTGGCGGCTTCGGCTAAGAACGAGCAGGGGTCTTAAAAATTAGGCGACATTTCTTTTTTAAGGAATAATGATCCCTCGGGTCGACATCTTTTCGCCAGCTAGCGAAAGGATTTGACGCTCGGGATGACGTTTTAAGGAATAAATTCTCATTACTATGCCAACTATTAATCAATTGTTGAAAAACCCTAGACGGGCTAAGCCAACCAAATCCAAGACTCCAGATTTGCAGTCTACTTTGGACAGTTTGCACCGCAAAAAACGCACCATGAAAAAAGGTAATTCTTTTAAGCGTGGTGTTTGTACTGTTGTTAGAACCACTACTCCAAAAAAGCCTAACTCTGCGTTACGTAAAATCGCTAGAGTTCGTTTAAGTAATGGCCAAGAAGTCACTGCTTATATCCCAGGTATTGGTCATAATTTACAAGAGCACTCGATCGTTATGGTCCGTGGTGGAAGAGTTAAAGATCTTCCTGGTGTTCGTTATCACATTGTCCGTGGTGTTTATGATGCCGCTGGCGTTGCTAATAGAAAGAAAAGTCGAAGCTTGTACGGTATGAAGAAAGCTAAGGCTGCCAAATAGAATAGTCAAAAGCCGAAAGTGGAAAGTCTTTAAGGTAGTTACCTTTTAAACTTCCCCCACTTTATGACTTTACGACTTTATAAACTTTAAACTACTTATTATATGCGAGGAAAACCAGCACCAAGAAGAACTATCAAACCGGACGAGAAATTCGGCCGTGAAGATATCGCCAAGTTCACTAATTATATTATGGAACGTGGCAAGAAAACCATTGCTAAGGGTATCATTTATGAGGCCTTAGATCTTATTTCTGAAAAAACCAAAGCTGATCCGATTGAAATTTTTGAAGCAGCTATTAAAAATGTTTCACCTTCAGTCGAAATCAAGGGCCGCCGTGTCGGTGGTGCCAACTATCAAGTGCCAATGGCTGTTCGTCCAGAACGTAGCTATGCTTTGGGTTGCCGTTGGTTAATTGATGCCGCCAAAGCCAAGAAGGGCAAAAAGATGGCGATTAAATTAGCCGATGAATTGATTGCCGCTTTCAATAATGAAGGTAATGCCATCAAGAAGAAGCAAGATACCTATAGAATGGCTGAAGCTAATAGAGCTTTCGCTCATTTCTCTAGATAAGATATTTTTTTGAACCTTACATAATTAAAAATCAACCAAAAGGAGTCGTGTCATGATTAGTCAGATTGACTTGATGGTAATTCAGCGTCGTGGAGACGATGTTAAATGTACTTATGGCGGGCCCTCCAAAAAAAGAGGCAAGTTTGTTGCTTGGATAGAGTTGTTTAATGGTGATGATTTTCATCGTCACATTCTCAACACCAATGACATTTTTGATTCGGCAGAGGCGGCCAAGTCTTGGGCCGAAAAGTTCGTGGCGGCTGTCAGAAAGATGCCGGAAGGAGATTTATTCAAGGCTATTCCACAAGAAGATTTGCTGGTTCTTACTGCAGTTATTGATGAAGTTGTTGCTCTGGAAAAAACATTGGCACTCGCAGAAAAATCTGCACTCGCAGAGGGAGCTGAGTCATGAGTACTGTTGAAGCACGTATCGAGAGATTGAAAAAAAGGTCTGAGATCATTAAGAAAGCACTGCGACAGGAAGACGCAAAATTAAGGCGCGCACTTAAACGGATTCAGAAGGATTGCCAGCATAAATGGGGCGATTGGCAAGCTGATGGCTTCAGGATTCTTAGAGAACCCGGTGAAACCTATACGGATTATAGGGTTTGTAATATCTGCGGTCACAAGCAAGAAAAAAGCGTGGTGCATCAGAGACGATCATATTATTGATTCTTCAGGTTTATCGACCTAAATGGAGGATACTGCGATGAAGATTAGTGCTCTGGATGTTAGAGCGATTCAGTCTAATGAGGCTGGCATTGAAGTCAGAAGTTGTTTTCAATATAGTACTGTTGGTTTGTATATAGCAGTAATTGAATTGTGGCGTTCAGGTGCATTTGATCATGAAATAAAAAGAACCCGACCATTGTTTGCTTCCGAAGAAGAGGCTCTTGCTTGGGCAAATGGTTTTGTGCAGGCCATTAGAGAGCTACCTATTGTCAGCTGATTTCTCAAATTATGGTCATTGCAATTAACTAGCCAAGAGGAAACAGAAAATGCTAAAGAGTAGACGCGTTTTATCGCCAGCGGGAAAGATAGACCCGCGGAGAAAAAAACTTATTAAGTTGGCCGTGCAATTGGTAGCGGTCGAAACTCGGGCGAAAAAAGAAAAGCAAGCCATCGAGAAAAAGATTACTAAGTTACGAGATGAGTGTCCTCATGATTGGGGAAAGTGGACTCGAGCAAAGCCCCGTAACTACTATGCCGGCAATATCGGTAATTTCTATGGTCAAAGTAAATGCTTTAATAGGTTCAGTTTTCGTAAGAGGGTCTGCAGTATTTGTGGTAAGATAGAGCATAAGAAAGGCAAGCTAATGTTTCTTTACAGTTGATTTTTTTGAGGCGACTGTTTACGCTTTCGCCTCTCCTAATTATTTTTTAAAAATTTATATATTTCGCAATGACGACTAAATTCGTTATTTTACATTATAACTTTAAAGACTTTTAACTAATTCATTTATGCCCCGTAAAACTCCCTTAGAAAAAATTAGAAATATCGGTATTATCGCTCACATCGATGCTGGTAAGACCACCGTTTCCGAACGCGTTTTATTCTACACCGGTAAAAAACATAAGATTGGCGAAGTTCATGAAGGTGAAGCCACCATGGACTGGATGGAACAAGAAAAAGAGCGTGGTATTACTATTACCTCAGCTGCCACTACTTGCTATTGGCCAAATCCTGAATGGTTAGGTGGCGGAGAAATCCAGATCAACTTAATCGATACCCCAGGCCACGTTGACTTTACTGCCGAAGTGGAGCGCTCTTTGCGCGTGCTTGATGGCGGTGTCATCGTGTTTGATGGTGTTGCTGGCGTGGAGCCACAATCCGAAACTGTTTGGCGTCAATCGGAAAAGTATCATGTGCCAAAATTAGGCTTCGTCAACAAGATGGATCGTATGGGTGCTAACTTTTATAACGATTTGAAATCTATTCATGATCGTTTAACAGCTCATGCTCATCCAATCCAATTGCCAATCGGCGCTGCCGAAACTTTCACTGGTATTATCGACTTGTTCGAAATGAAAGCCGAAATCTACAAAGATGAAATGGGTACCAAGTTTGAAGAATCTGAGGTCCCAGCTGATGAATTAGAACGCGCCAAAGAATACCGCGCTAAATTAGTTGAAGCCATCGTTGAAACCGACGAAGTTTTGATGGAAAAATATTTAGCTGGTGGCGAAATTTCTATTCCTGAATTAAAGAAGGCTTTAAGACAAGCCGTTATTGGTAATAAATTAGTGCCAATTCTTTGCGGTTCTGCTTTGAAGAATAAAGGTGTTCAATTTTTATTAAACGCGATTGCTGATTACTTGCCAAATCCTTTGGATATTCCAGCACCACTGGGCCATGCCGTTGAAGATGAAGAAAAAGCGATTCCAGTTTCCGTTGTAGACTCTGTACCAATGGCTGGTTTGGCTTTCAAGATTGCCACTGATCCGTTTGTTGGTAAATTAGTATTTTTCCGCGTTTACTGTGGCGTTTTGAAATCAGGATCATATATCGTTAACAATAAGAATGGCAATAAAGAACGTGTCGGTCGTATTTTAAGAATGCATGCTAACTCGCGTGAGGAAGTTGAGGAAGTTTATGCTGGTGAAATCGCCGCTTTGGTTGGTATTAGAGATGTTACTACGGGTAACACTTTATCCGATCCTTCTTTCCCAATTTTGTTAGAATCAATTACTTTCCCAGAGCCAGTTATTGATATTGCGATTGAGCCTAAAACAAAAGCCGATCAAGAAAAGATGGCTTTGGCCTTATCAAAATTAGCTGAAGAAGATCCAACTTTCCGTGTACATACCGATGAAGAAACTGGTCAAACGATTATTTCTGGTATGGGTGAGCTTCATTTGGATATTATCGTTGATCGTATGCGCCGTGAATTTAAGGTGGAAGCTAATGTGGGTGAACCGCAAGTCGCTTATCGTGAAACTATCAAGAGCAAAGCGGAAGCTGAAGGTAAATACATTCGTCAATCCGGCGGTCGTGGTCAATATGGCCATTGCTGGTTGCGTGTTGAGCCATCAGAACCTAATAAAACTTTTGAATTCGCCGACGAAACCAAGGGCGGTTCTATTCCTAAGGAATATATTAAGCCGATTGAAAAAGGCGCTCGTGAAGCAATGGATCGTGGTATTTTGGCTGGTTACACTTTAATTGATATTAAGGTAACTGTCTTTGATGGTTCCTATCATGAAGTTGACTCTTCTGAAGCGGCTTTCAAAATTGCTGCTTCGATGGCTTTCCAAGAGGCGACTAGAAAAGCGACTCCGATTATTTTGGAACCAATCATGAAAGTTGAGGTGGTGACTCCAGAACAATTTATGGGTGATATCATTGGTGACTTAAACTCTCGCCGTGCAATCATCAACTCCATGGAAGATCGTGGATCGGGAGCGGCAGCCGTTAAAGTCATTAGCGCTCAAGTGCCATTAGCTGAAATGTTTGGCTATACCACTGCGATGCGTTCCATGACTCAAGGCCGTGCTTCCTCCTCAATGGAATTCTTCCGTTATAGTGAAGTACCAAAGAACGTTGAACAAAAGATTATTGAAGGTCGTTCTGGTAAAACCACTGAAAGAAAATAAAGTCTCATTATATAAAAACACGCTCGGATTAATTTCCGAGCGTGTTTTTTTATGTCCTCTGTCATTCCGGGCCTGACCCGGAATCTGAGCCCTTGTTTCTGACTCGCACATAGATTCCGGCTCAAGGCCGGAATGACACAAAGGGAGGCCGGAATGACAAAAAAAGGGGGGTGAGTGGGTAGAGTAGAGTAGGTCCAGCATGCAAGTCATCGTGGGCACCAGTTCAAGTCATTCCGGGCCTGACCCGGAATCTGGGCCCTTGTTTCTGACTCGCACATAGATTCCGGCTCAAGGCCGGAATGACACAAAGGGAGGCCGGAATGACAAAAAAAAGGGGGGGTGAGTGGGTAGAGTAGAGTAGGTCCAGCATGCAAGTCATCGTGGGCACCAGTTCAAGTCATTCCGGGCCTGACCCGGAATCTGGGCCATTACTTATGACTCGTAACGAGATTCCGGCTCAAGGCCGGAATGATACAAGGGGAGGCCGGAATGACAGAGGAGAATTAAGTTATCAACAGTTTTTATATTTTAACTTTAAGCCCATTTTGTGTTATAATAATAGCAATGGATGACAAAATTTAATGATCGAATTTAAGAAAAAAGTGCTTAAACATTTACAATCAGAACGATTGCGAGTGTTGGCACTTCAAGCCAAAAAATTTGCTCAAGCCAAGAAGGCTCACGCCGTTTTTCTAATTAAATTAACGGTGATTTTAGTCGCTTTTTTTAGTGCTGCCGGGATTTTGATTCCCCAGTATAAAATTGATGAGTCTTTGGTTATTAAAAATCCGGCAATCAAACAAACGACGGCCATTGTGGCGGGTGGGAAGCCGATTAAATATAGTGTTTTGGTAAGACGAACAGAAATTTCCGATGGTAGTTATTTACTTAAACTGCCTAAGACTGCTAATAACATTGAAGTGGCGACGGCGACTACTAAGCAAATCAAAACCTTATTGTCTGCACCAGAGCAAATTACTCCCTTAAAGCAACGTGAATTGCTAGCTAAACAGCACCCCAATCTCCAGTCCGGCCTGATTATTAATACCTATCAAGCTTTGGCTGTTCCTTTGAAATCAATGGTGACCGATCTGTCTTGTCGTTTAACATTGCGACCAAGAGACGCCGTGGTTGTTAATTTAGCGCAGGAGATTAATTTGACGTCAGTCAGACAGACGCGATTAAGTAATCATTTGAGTCCGAGTTTATTGGCGATTTTTGTGAGTCCAGAGCTTAGTTGGTCTCGCTATCTAAATGAGCTTATTGGTAATTTCATTAAAGTGGCCGCGGCTCAGACAGTGGAAGAAATTCCGACTGCCGCTAGCGAATCACCAACTATTGGCTCAGATCCGTTACAAAATTTAATTGACTCTTTGACGGCTGAACCAAGTGATGTTGTTCCGCCGATTAAGGTTCCTGAGGTTGTGGCTCCCATTGTTGCTTCAGTTTCTAGCACTTTGCCAGAAGTCAAGGTAGAGCCGATTGATATTGATGTCGCAACCAATGGTTTGCCAGTAGTGCCAACGGTCGTCACCTCTAGTCATTCCGGGCTTGAACCGGAATCTGAGCCCACCTCATCAACAACTCAAATGGAGATTCCGGATCAGGTCCGGAATGACAATAGCGGCCTTCCAGAATCTGCCCCCGCTTCCTCCACCGAATTCGTCAAAATTGACTTCGAAACCCCGGCTCCAATTATCACCGAACAAAACACTGACTCTGGCAAGTTGGTAACGATTTCTGACCCCAATGAAAATCCAGAAACACCGATGGTTGACGTTCTCGCCTCTACCAAAATTCCGCCGATTTACAAAGTCGGGCAAGAAGCCAAAATTCACATCAAATGGAAAAACAACGGCGACCAAAACATGAGTTTCCAGGCTTATGATAGCGACGCCGATGGTTACCTTGATTACGTCGAATGGACTGTCCCGCATCTATCCGAGCAAGTTTTTGAAATTATCTTCATCTCCAAGGCTTTTCAACTCGATAATGATAAAAATATTATTGCCGATATTTATTCTCAAACTTCCGCCAAAGACGGTAATTACGCTTCCGTCGCTGACGGGCAATACGTCCGTGCAACCTTTGATTATGAATTAAATAGTGCAAATGACATTACTATTTATGCCAAAGCGTCGACTACTAATAATCATGGATCAATAGCGGTCTATCCAGTCTACACTGACGCCGATGGCAATCAAACCGAAGGCCCGAAACTCGAGACAGTTTATGATGGCAATAACCCTGATTTCAAAAATATTGATCGCGATGGCAAATATCGAATCTTGCTAACAAACCTAGATAAGCCAACGGACGTTTTTGATCTCAAAATTTCTGGCGATGTCGATATTGACTTCATCGTTGATCCAGTCAGCTGGCTCACGGGTTGGAATTATCGCAAATCTCTCACAGTCAATCACTTATATGTTGGCGGTGGCAATGGCAGTGCGGGGGGATCAGAAGACGAAACGAATTTTCCAGTCGAAATTTCACTCACTGGATTATCTAATGTTAATGCTAGCGGAACAGATATTAGATTTACAGCCTCAGACGGCGTGACTCCACTTGCTAGAGAAATCGAATCATATTCTACCACCACTGGTACTCTTGTTGCTTGGGTTAAAGTGCCGACAGTTTCCTATACCGTCGATACCATGATTTATGTTTATTATGGCAACTCTTCAGCCACAGAACCGGCTGCCAATTCCACTTATGGCGCGCAGAATGTTTGGACTAATGGCTTTGCTGGAGTTTGGCATTTGGCTGGAGCAACAAATTCGAGTGATTTAGATTCTACTAGTAATAATAGTACTGGTACGCCATTAGGTGCGACCAAGCCAACTCAGACAACAGGGCAGATTAATGGCGCCCTAAGTTTTAATGGCAGTACGAGTTATGTTGATATTGCTGAGCCAGGCTCAAGTTTAAATTTTTCTTCTACAAATAATTTCTCATATTCGGCTTGGGTTAAAACAACTCAGAGCAGTACTCGCTCGGAAATCGTTGGTGATTTTAATAACAACCCGGCGACTAATATGGAGGTGGCGACCGTTGCCAATAGCTCAAATATTGATGGAGCCTTTCGAGTTTACTTGGCTGATGGTACTTCAAATATCAAGGATTATCGCACGAATATTTCTATCGCTGACGGAGCTTGGCATAAAGTCGGCTTCTCATATGCTTCTACTAGCCAAGTGCTGACACTATTTGTTGATGGTGTGGCTCAATCAAACCCGCAAAAAGTATATGATGCCGCGCTTTCTGGCAATCTTTATAATGCTTCTACAATAAAAATTGGCGAAGACAATCGACCCGTTACTTTTTTCTTCAATGGCTTAATTGACGAGCTTGGTATTTCCTCAGTCGCTCGTTCAGCCGGTTGGATAAAAACAGAATACAATAATCAAAACGCCCCGAGCAGTTTTTATGCCACGGGCGCGGAAGAAGCACTGGTCACTCCGGCTAGCAACTTCACTTGGACTAATGGCTCCGGTGATGGTAAATGGAGCACTGCCGGAAACTGGCAAGGTGGGGTAGTGCCGGGACCGAGTGACACGGCAACATTTAGCGGTTCTGCGACTGGCAATTGTTCGATTGATGTTGATGCTAGCGTCACTGGACTCAACATCGCTTCGGGCTATACTGGCATAGTAACAATGAATGCAAATTTGGCCATCTCCGGAAATCTGACAGTCTCCGCCGGAACTTTGGCAGTTGGAATTTATAATCTAGCGGTAACTGGAAATTCGACAGTTACTAATGGCACGACGACGATTGGTGTTTCTTCATCAACCGGTTGGACAACAACTAATTTAACAATCGGAGCGGGAGGCACAGCATCATCAACAGCGCCGGGCACAATTTATTATAATCAGGTGACGGTGAGTGGGACCTTGTCGCCAGATGTTACTGGTACTTATACGGTTGCGGGCATGTCAAACGGAATGCCATATTATTCAAAATTGATTAACGGCACTACCTGGTATTTACAGTATTCTCCAAAGAATAATGCGTTAGTATTTTATCTTGCTTCAGCTCTTGATCCTGACAATATGGGGGCGACTAGTCCAAATCGATGGTTTATGTCTTTTAGCGGTACTCCATATTCTAATTCTTTTGCTGGAGCTTATAGCGCTGGATCAGGTGGAGCAACTGGCATTCCGACCGTCGCCAACGTCACCGCCTCAGGTGAATACACCAGATTAAACAATTCCAAAATCACCATCTCCGGCAACTTTGATCAGTCCAGTATCTCCTCTAAATTTCTCTCCGCTTCCTCGCTGATTACTGTCAATGGCAATGGTAGTTTTACTGCGGATGGGACAGTAAATGGTACACAATATAACTCAGTAAGTTTGGTTTTGAATGGGGTGAATAATCTAAGGTATAACAATAATGCCATTGTTAATAATGGATTCAATAATTTAATTGCCGGACAAGGCGGAAGTACTACGACAATAGCAACAGATATTGGAATTAGTAATACCCTGACTATCGGTTCTGGTAGCATCGCCGGTTCTGCCTATAATTTCTGGCTAACAGGGGCAAATCCACTAAGTTTTGATACATCATCAAGATTGGCAGTAGGTTCAATATTGTTCAGAGGAACCACTCAAATAATACCAACTCTTATTAATGGTTATGATTCGACCATACAGGTCAGTCAAGGTGGGACTACCGTCACCCAAACTGGTAATATCGTAATTAATGGTGTTAATAATATTTATCTAGATAATATTGCAAGACCAGCTGGAATAATAACCTGGAATACGGCTGGTTATAATTTATCTGTTGGTGGGAATATTAAAATTGGCGCTGGCTCTGACTCCGCTCTTAAAAAACTTGACGCCAATGGCTCGGGCGGACGTAATTCCATCATTACAGTCGGGGGCAATTGGCTCAATTATGGCACGGCAACTGGGTGCTCGGGAACATGCGTGCCGTCGCAATTTATAGCCGCAAGCTCAACGGTTGTCTTTAACGCTACTTCTACTACTCGCACTATAACTAACGGCTCAACTACTTCACCTTTCTATAACCTCACCATTAATGGCACAAGCAGTACTTTCACTTTGACTGATAATGCGCGCGTGTCTGGTGACCTTACTGTCACCAATAGTACCTTGGCCATCGGCACAAATGATTTGCTCGTCACTGGCAACTCAATCATTACCAACGGCACCACTTCCATCGGCGCCTCAGCAAATACTGGCTGGACGACGAATAATTTAACTTTGGGCGCGAATGGTATAGCTTCGTCCACAGCCGGAGGAACGGTTTATTATAATCAGGTGACAGTGAGTGGAACGCTGAGTCCAAATGCCGCGGGAGTTTATACGGTAGCGGGGATGTACAATGGAGCGCCATACTATACAAACGGAACTTATTATATTTGGTGGCGAACAACGGGGAATTGGCGACTTTCTGACGGTCTCGGAGTAATTTCTGGTGTTTGTTGGTATTTGTATACCTCATCTAATATAAATATTATTACTGGGTCTTTTGCCGTATATAATGCAAATGAAACCGGCGAGGCAACTGTCTCCAACGTCACGGCCTCGGGCGAGTACACCAGATTAGATAATTCAAAAATTACTGTCAACGGAATTTTTGACCAGTCCAATACAAATTCTAAATTCCTCGCTGCCTCGTCACTTATTACCATCAATGGTAATGGAAGTTTTACAGCCGACGGAACACTTAATTCGCTACAATATAATGGCGCTAGCGTTACTTTAAATGGCTCCAGCACGCTGAGCTATAATAATTTGGCGAATAATTTTGGTAATGGCTTTAATAATTTAACAACTGGGCAGAGTGGTGGGACGACGACTCTTTCTTCCGTTGGTTTGACGGTCAAAAATCAATTATCAGTAGGGTCAGGCACTTTCAATGGGCCGGGTTATGTATTTTTGGCAGGCTCCGCGCCCTTAAATTTTAATGTTTCCTCTCACTTGGCAATTTCCTCACTATATTTTTTGACGACCTATGTCACCACCACGATTCCGACTTTGACCAATGGTTATGATTGCGACATTATTGCTATCGGCAATCCTAATGTAATTATTCAAACTGGCGATGTCACTCTTAACAATAGTAAGTTCCTCGGCATCAATGGCAATAATAATGATTTCCCGACAACTTGGAAGACGGACGGATATAATTTAACAGTTGGCGGAAATATCCAAATCGGTACTTTTAATAATAATGTAAATCTACAAAAACTCGACGCCACTCATAATGGGGCGCGCACTTCAACTATCACTGTCGGCGGTAATTGGCTCAACTATGGCACAGCGACGATTAATGGTAGGTTTGTGGCCGACAACTCCACGGTGATTTTGACTAGCACCAGTTCGAGTGCCAAAATCACGTCTGGTTCTTCGACCTCTCCGTTTTATAATCTAACTATCAACGGCGCAGGCGGAACTTATACTTTGCAAGATGCATTAGCTGTTGCACATAATCTAACACTGACAAACGGCACGCTTGATACAAAATTAAACAGTAACTATCCCGTGACGATTGGCAGTGCTGATCCGATTAATGGTGATTTCTCGCAAACTACCACCGCCAAATTCTTAGCGCGCAGTTCCGTCATAACTTTAAACGGCAATGGTAATTTTACGGCGGATGGTACGATTGATGGCACGCAGTTTAATGGCGTAAGCTTAACACTTAATGGAATTAATACGCTTACTTATAATAACTTGGCAGCTCCGTTTGCCTATGGATTTAATAATTTAACCGTCGGACAAGGCGGAAGCACTACTACCTTAGCGAGTCATTTGGCTGCAATTAATACATTAACTATTGGCTCAGGCACATTATCTGGGACTACTAGAACTCTCTTTGTGTTGGGAGCAAATCCTTTAAATTTTGATGTAAGTTCGAGACTTGCAGTAGGTCAGCTTGAGTTTATAGGTGCAAATCAAACTATTCCCGCCCTGGTGAATGGCTATGATTCAAGTATCTATTTGGTGCATACAAGCGGAACCGTTACTCAAACCGGAAATGTTATTATTAATTCGCCAAATACCTTAACTATTGGATTAACATCCGCTCAGCCGGAACGTAAAGATACTTGGAATACATCTGGATACAACTTAACAGTCGGAGGCAATCTTCAAATCGGCGTTGGGAATGACTCCGGTCTCAAAACTCTCGACGCCACTGGTGCTGGTGGACGTACTTCAACTATTACCATCAGTGGTAACTGGCTTAATTATGGAAATGGCACGGCGTCATCAACTTTTATTTCGGCAAATTCAACTGTGATTTTTAATTCAACGACAACTGGCAAAACGATTACCTCTGGTGCGATCAACTCGGCTTTTTATAATGTGAATTTTGCTGGCGTTGGCGGGGCTTACACCTTGCAAGATAATTTTAGTGTGCTGGGTGATTTGAATGTTGTCGCTGGCGTATTAAACGCTGGAACTTATAACCTGGCGGTCACGGGTAATTCCACTGTGTCTAACGCTACCACGACTATCGGCATTTCGGCGGGTACTGGTTGGACGACGAATAATTTGACAATTGGGGCGAACGGCACGGCTTCGTCTACAGCTAATGGCACTATTTATTACAATCAAGTGATAGTGAGCGGAACTTTGAATCCAGATGCGACGGGGACTTATACTGTCGCGGGGATGTATGGAGGGAAACCGTATTATAGAAGGGGCTCTGATTCTTGGTATTTATCATGGAGATTTAATTCAGTTTGGGACATAACACCGCAATCTCCTGAGCAAGGTGCTGTTACAGCATGGAGAAGGACCGGAGACCCTTTAGTTGGTAATTATTACCCAGTTGGAAGTATACCCCCAACCGGCACTGCCACCGTTGCCAACGTCACTGCCTCAGGCGAATATGCTAGATTAGATAATTCCAAAATCACCATCGCTGGCAACTTCGACCAGTCCAATATCTCCTCAAAATTCCTCGCCGCTTCGTCGCTGATTACCGTCAATGGCAATGGCAATTTCTCTGCGGACGGAACTTTGGATTCGACACAATATAATAATTCGATCTTGGTTTTAAATGGTACGAATACGTTGGCATATGTTAGTTTGGCTAATACTAATGCTAATGGATTTAACAAATTAGTTGTAGGTCAAAACGGTAACACAACGGAAGCGCCTGGTTTACAAGTAGCGATTCAAAATCTGACTGTGGGATCGGGGACACTGCATGGATCTTCCGCGTATTTTAATTTACTCGGGCCTAATCCATTAACTTTCGACACTGATAATTCATCTTTTAATATTTATGGGTTGCAGTTTTTTGGTACCAACCAGACGATTCCGGCCTTAACGAAGGGGTATAATTGTCATGTGTTTATTCCCAATAGTAGTTCCATTGTGACACAAACAGGGAACGTTAACATCTTGAGTCCGCGGTCTTTATTTCTTGGTGGTTATGCTGGTATTACTGGCACAGGACCGTCAAGATCGCAGTCATGGAAAACTGACGGTTATAATTTGACTGTTGGTGGCAGTATTCAAATTGGTAATGGCTCTGACACGGGGCTTAAGACGCTTAATGCTTTTAGTGGCGCGACTAGTACTCGCAATTCCACCATCACCGTTGGTGGAAACTGGCTCAATTATGGTAATGGTTCAGCTCCGTCGCAATTTATTGCTGGTAGCTCTACGGTCGTGATGGCGGGCACGAGTGCTTCTGGCACAATTATCTCTGGCACCACAACTTCGCCATTTTATAACTTGACTATAAACGGGGTAGGCGGGACCTACACGTCGCAAGATAAAACATCAGTTAGTGGAACTTTGACGGTGACGGCGGGGACTCTAGCTATTGGCACTAATGACTTAGCGGTCACTGGAGCTTCAACTATCAACGGTGCTTTAACTCTTGGTAATTCATCGAGTACTGGTTGGACAACAGGGGACTTGAATCTCGGCGCCAGCGGAACAATTACTTCAAACGCCACGACTTATTACAACCAAGTGACGGTTAGTGGGACGCTGAGCCCTGATGCGAGTGGGACCTATACTGTCTCGGGAACTGCAAATGGTTATCCAAGGTATGTAAAAGGTGCTATGTCAATAATTAACACTGGCACTGGTCTCTGGAGAATATATACAGACGCGACTAATTTTTATTATTATAAGATTAGCGCAGAAATGGCTGGAGCATACACCAACTTTAATGGTTCTACTGGTGTTGCTACTGTCGCCAATGTCACGGCTAGCGGGATTTATTATGGAGTGACTTCTGACGTGACGATCTCGGGCAATTACACCCAAACCGCTGGCGGATATTTCAACGCCGGACCGTCTTTGATTACCCAAAATGGTAATGGCAATTTCACAGCGGATGGGAATAATGACAACACAAAGTCGGCACAATTTAATAATGCAAGTTTGGTTTTGAATGGGAATAATACGCTGACTTATAATAATAATTCAAACTATGGTTACTATGGATTTAATAATTTAACCGTTGGGCAAGGAGGAAGCACCACCACAATAGCGTCACATTTTACTGTAAAAAACATATTAACGATAGGATCGGGAACTTTAACAGGCAATTATTGGGTATATTTGTTTGGGGCAAATCCTTTAAGTGTTGATACTGCTAACTCAGCTATTTCAATTGGCTTTTTAGCTTATAATGGGACAAGCCAGACTATACCTGCTTTAACCAAAGGTTATGGTTGCAGTATAGAAGTGGATAGTGGTAATGATGTTATTACTCAGACGGGGGCTGTTGTATTGAATGGTACAGGGTTGCTTAATGTGACTTCTAATCCGGCTGGGATAGCCACATGGAAAACTGATGGTTATAACTTGACCGTTGGTGGACGGATCCAAATCGGTGTCGGTTCTGACACTGGTCTCAAAAAACTCGATGCCACCGGTTCTGGCGGACGTAATTCTACCATCACTGTCGGAGGTAACTGGCTCAATTATGGCAATAGCGCTGACCCGGCTAATTCTTCTCGATTCATTGCGGCGAGCTCAACTGTTATCTTTAATAAAATCTCAGGCACACAAACTTTAAATGCTGGTGCTAATTATTCTTCATCTACTTTCTATAACCTAACGCACTCTGGCGCTGGCATTTTACGGATTATCACTAACCCAATTACAATTACCAACAATTTCACCAATTCCGCAGGAACTTTTGATGCAAATGGCCAGGTGGTAAACGTGGGAGGGAATTGGAATAATACGGCAACTTATTTGCATGGCACTAGCACGGTCAACTTGATCGGTTCTGTGGCTCAAGCGATTATGGGCACCACCACTTTCTATAACTTAGTCAAAACCGTCACAACTGCTGCGACGCTCACTTTTGAAGCCGCCAAAACTCAGGTGATCGCTGGTACTCTGACCTTACAAGGCGCGGCTAATCAATTACTAACTCTTGTTTCTTCTGTCCCGGGTACTGCTTGGTTCATTAATCCTTTGGGATCGGTTGTGATGAGTTTCTTAAATATTTCTGATGCCATAAATAGTTCGGCTAGTCCTATTGTCGCGACTTTTTCTAAAAACTTAAGCAACAACCCTAATATCACTTTCTCGGCGACGACCGTCACTTGGACGGGAGCCTCAAGCACTGACTGGAACACGGCGGGTAACTGGGACACGGGCTATGTGCCAAACACTACCGACAACGTTGTGATTTCAAGTGCTTCCAATCAACCCATACTTTCCACCTCGACTACTGTTAATAATTTGACAGTTAATTCTGGTGCGATTCTCGCTATTGGTACTAATAACATGACGGTGACCGGAAATTCCATCATCAACGGCACCACGACTATCGGCATTTCCGCTGGGACGGGTTGGACGACGAATAATCTGACTATTGGAGCAGGCGGCGTGGCTTCGTCTACGGCTAATGGCACGATTTATTATAATCAAGTGACGGTGAGTGGAACTTTATCGCCGGATGTTGCTGATACATATACCGTAGTAGGGATAAAAAATGGATATCCCGATTATGCATCAAATTCACAGCATAATGGATATACTTATCATATTTGGCGATATACAAACGGAAACTACTATATCACGCCAGATTATTTAGTATTCTCTTCAGACCCGGGTCATTGGGTTAACACAAATGGTACAGCGGCTGGAACATATCCCGCCAATAGTCCATCAGTTACAGGGTCTGCAATCGTCGCCAACGTCAACGCCTCAGGCGAATATACCAGAATGGATAATTCCAAAATCACCATCGCTGGCAACTTCGACCAGTCCAACATTACTTCAAAATTTCTCGCTGCTTCGTCGCTGATTACCGTTAATGGCAATGGTACCTTCATTGCCGATGGGACGGTGAATAGCACGCAATATAATAGTGCTAGCTTAGTTTTGAATGGAAACAATACTCTGACGTATGGCAATTTAACAGCTAACTGGGCAAATGGATTTAATAGTTTAACTACTGGACAAGGAGGGGCTACTACAACTTTGGCAAGTACTGCTACGATTAGGAGTTTATTGACGGTTGGGTCGGGAGCATTGACGGGTAACGCTTCGCTATCATTACTGAGTCCCAATCCTTTAAGCTTTAATGTTGCTTCGATCTTATCAATTAATTTATTATATTTTAATGGTGGCTCAAATCAAACTATACCTACCTTAGTTAACGGGTATAGCTGTAATATTTATGATTATCATAATGGACAATCAATGCAACAAACTGGTGATGTTGTTTTAAATGCTGGAAAGTCTTTGTATGTTGGAAATACTGCGACAGGTTGGATTGATACTTGGAAAACTGATGGTTACAATTTAACTGTCGGCGGTAATTTAACAATTGGATATGGCGCTGACACCGGACTCAAAAAACTTGATGCTACAAATTATAGCTCACCCGGTAATCGCACTTCAACAATTACAATTGGAGGTAATTGGTTCAATTATGGAACAGCAACGGGATGTGCAGGCTCATGTACACCATCCTCCTTTATCGCTGCCAGCTCAACAGTTATCTTCAATGCCACCTCAACCACAAGAACTATTACTTCTGGCTCATCAACTTCGGCTTTTTATAACCTAACAATTAATGGCACGAGCAGTACTTTCTCTCTTGTTGATAATTTGAGTGTTGCCGGAAATTTGAATGTCACTGCTGGCACCTTAGCTATTGGGGTTAATAATTTGGCAGTCACGGGTTCTTCCACTATTAATAGCACCTTAACACTTGGTAATTCATCGAGCACCGGTTGGACAACAGGTGATTTGAATCTTGGCGCAAGTGGAACAATCACCTCCAACGCCACAACTTATTACAACCAAGTGACGGTGAGTGGAACGCTGAGCCCGGATACGGCGGGCACTTATACGGTTGATGATGTAGGCTATCCAGCTGGATATAATGGGCAACCAGTATACAAACGAAATGGCTTAGTTGGTGGAGTACAATTTTGGAATTGGCTATCTTATAATGGGTACAGGTATACAACTGGACTTTTGCCTGGAGTCGCAACGGGTAATGTGTGGCAAAAAAATCCTGGATCTATGATCGGTACGTATACAGCGGCGGGCACATATACGGGCACCGCCACCGTAGCTAACGTTACGGCTAGCGGGATTTATTATGGTGCTACTTCTGACGTGACTATCTCGGGCAATTACACTCAGGCTGCTGGCGGATATTTCAACGCCGGGCCGTCACTTATCACAGTCAATGGTAATGGAAATTTCACGGCTGATGGCACGGGAACTAAGCAGACTCAATTCAATAATGCGAGTTTAGTTTTGAATGGGGTGAATACGTTAGCATATAATAATTTGGCAGCGTTTAGCACTAATGGATTTAACAATTTAACCGTTGGGCAAGGCGGTAGTACTACAACTTTATCTAACCATATCAGCGTTAGGTCTGGCTTAACAATTGGTTCCGGCACATTGAGTGGAAGTAGTTATGTTATATATATGGCGCAATTCTTGGGCGCTCTCAGTTTTGATGCTAATTCCCATCTTAGTATTTCAAGTTTGAACTTTAGAGGTAATATCTCATTACCCACCCTCGTTAATGGCTATTGTTCTATTAATGTGGAGGAAAATGGTACGATAATAACCCAAACGGGTAGCATTATTATCAGTTCTAACTTGATTATGGGTCAAACTGCAGGGTATGTCAGTACGTGGAATACCGACGGTTACAACTTATCAGTAGGCGGTAATCTCCAAATAGGTAATGGTTCTGATTCCGGTCTCAAAACTCTTAACGCTAATGGCTCGGGAGGACGTACATCCACCATTACCGTTGGTGGTAACTGGCTCAACTATGGCAATGGTACAGCACCATCGCAATTTATGGCAGCAAGTTCGACAGTTATCTTCAACAAAACTTCTGGCACGCAGACATTAAACGCTGGCGCTAATTATGCTTCATCAACTTTTTACAACTTAACTCATTCTGGATCCAGCACTTTACAGTTGTTAGTTAATCCTTTGACGATTACCAATAACTTCACCAACTCCGCCGGTACTTTTGATGCTAACGGTTTCAATATCAATGTCGGTGGTGGTTGGAATAATACTGCGACCTATTTACACGGCACTAGCACCGTAACACTTTTTGGCTTGTCTCAAGCGATTATGGGCACCACGACTTTCTATAACCTAGTCAAAACCGTCACAACTGCAGCGACGCTGACCTTTGAAGCCGCCAAGACTCAAGTAATTGCTGGTGCTCTAACCTTGCAAGGCGTTGCCAATCAATTATTAACTTTAGTTTCCTCTATACCTGGCACCTCGTGGTTCATTAATCCACTGGGTTCGGTTGTTTTGAGTTATTTAAATATCTCTGACGCCATTAATAGCTCAGCCAGTCCGATTATCGCGACCTTTTCAAAAAACTTAAGTAACAATTCCAATATCACTTTCTCCGCTACGACCGTCACTTGGACGGGAGCCTCAAGCACTGACTGGAATAATGCCAGCAACTGGGACGTTGGATATGTGCCTAATATGACTGACAATGTGGTAATTGCTAGCACGACTAATCAACCTGTGCTCTCCACTTCGACCTCTGTTAATAATATTACAGTCAATTCTGGTGCGATTCTCGCTATTGGTACTAATAACATGATAGTGACCGGAAATTCCATCATCAATGGCACCACCACCATCGGCATTTCCGCGGGCACTGGTTGGACAACGACTAATTTGACGATTGGAGCAGGTGGTACGGCTTCGTCTACGGCCAATGGCACGATTTATTATAATCAAGTTACGGTGAGCGGGACTTTGTCACCGGATGCAAGCGGTACGTATACGGTGGCGGGGATGTATGCAGGAAAGCCATATTATAGACGAGGGACTGACAATTATTATATTTATTATAATATGACGGGGTCGGGATTTGATTATTATCGTATTGGAACCACGTTGGGTTCTACATACCCAGTTTGGAATTTTGTTGTTACTGAAAGTCTATTTAATCTTCCTAGCTCGTCATACTTTAATAATGGAACCACAGGCACCGCCACAGTCGCCAACGTCACCGCCTCGGGTGAATACACTAGATTAGATAATTCCAAAATCACCATCGCTGGCAACTTCGACCAGTCAGCGACATCATCCAAATTCCTCGCCGCTTCATCTTTGATCACTCAAAATGGCAACGGCACATTCACGGCTGATGGCACATTGAATTCGACACAATATAACGGGGCGAGCTTGGTTTTAAATGGTGTAAACACTCTGGCTTATAATCATATATATGCCGGAACATCAAATGGATTCAATAACCTAACTGTAGGCCAAAACACTAATACTACGACATTTGTTTCTGACTCCAACTTCGCCATCTTAAATACTCTTACTGTTGGCACGGGCACATTCTACAGTGTTACTAATTCTCATTTTTATCTATATGGAGCTATTCCATTAAGCGTTGATGCAGCATCCCATATTTCTATTGCTGCACCAAATAAGCTTTACTTTTATGCCTCAAATGTAACAATTCCGGCCCTTACAAATAATGGTTATGATTGCAGTATTGCTATTAGGGGGACAAATACTACAATTACACAAACAGGAAATGTAGTTATTAATGGTTCTAATACATTAACTATTGGTTTAGCGGTGGCTGGCTCCATTGATACCTGGCTAACCAACGGTTACAACTTAACTGTCGGAGGAAATCTTCAAATAGGATGGGGTTCCGACACTGGTCGCAAAACCCTTGATGCTACTGGTTCAGGCGGACGCAATTCCACTATCACCGTCGGAGGTAACTGGCTCAACTATGGCAATAGCGCTGACCCTGCTAATTCTTCACGATTTATTTCCGCAAGTTCAACTGTTATTTTAACTAGTACCAGTTCAGGAGCGACAATCACTTCAGGTTCTTCAACGTCCGCTTTTTATAATCTCACTATCAACGGCACGGGCGGGACTTACACTTTGCAAGACAATGCTAGTGTTGCTGGAGCTTTGAATGTGACAGCTGGCACCTTGGCTATTGGCGTTAACAATTTAGCGGTCACGGGTATTTCAACTATCAACAGCGCCTTAACGCTCGGCAACTCATCTAGCACTGGCTGGACAACAGGGGACTTGAATCTTGGCGCCACCGGCATAATCACCTCCAACGCCACGACTTATTACAATCAAGTGACGGTGAGTGGGACTTTGAGTCCTGATGTGACGGGGATATATACTGTGGCGGGGGTTTATGGTGGGAAGCCTTATTATAGGCGGGGAACCGATAATTATTATATTTATTATAATTCAGGATCAAATTATTGGGATATATCAATTAGTGTTAATGATGGAACTCGTCGATGGACACAAGTTTCTGGTATTTTTGCCGCAAATTATGAACCTATAAATAGTGCCTCAGGCACCGCCACCGTCGCGAACGTCACAGCAAGCGGACTTTATTATGGTGCGACTTCTGACGTGACGATCTCGGGCAATTACACTCAAACCGCTGGCGGATATTTCAACGCCGGTCCGTCTTTGATTACGCAAAATGGCAACGGAAATTTCATCGCTGATGGCAACAACGACGCCACCAAATCAGCTCAATTTAATAATGCGAGTTTAGTTTTGAATGGAATGAACACGCTGACTTATGGACATAATTTTTCTGTAGTTGGTGATGGATTTAATAATCTTACTACAGGACAAAACGCGAATACGACAACTCTCGCCAGTTCATTCACGGTTAAAAACACTCTAACCGTTGGGACGGGGACAGTTACTGGTTCGTCAATATTAAATTTACTCGGAGCAACACCCCTTAATGTCGTAGCTAGCAGCTCTATCATATCCGTAACGACTCTAAACTTTTATACTGGTGTTACTCTGACTCAGACGATACCGAATATCACTAATGGTTATAACTGTAATATCCAAGCGACGGGCTATGGACAAACAATAAATCAATTAGGTGATATTAAAATTAACGGATCAAATTATTTTTATATCGGAACCTTTGTTGATGCTGGTAATTCTGTAGCATGGTTAACTAATGGGTATAATTTGACGGTGGGCGGCAATGTAAGGATTGGCCTAAATAATGACTCTGCTCTCAAAAAACTTGACGCTACCAATTATACCAACCCCACTTCGACTGCTAGCTCTACCATTGTCGTCGGTGGCAACTGGACTAATTATGGAACTGGTTCCGCCCCATCACAGTTCACTGCCGCCAGCTCCACGGTCATTTTCAACAAAACCTCTGGCACACAAACCTTAGCCGCTGGCGGTAATTACGCTTCGTCCACTTTCTTCAATCTGACTCATTCCGGTTCTAGTACTCTGCAATTAATCACTAACCCTTTAACGGTCACTAATAACTTTGTTAATTCTGCCGGAACTTTTGATGCCAATGGGTTTAACATTTACGTTGGTGGCAATTGGAATAATACTGCGACCTACTTGCACGGCACCAGCACTGTCACTCTTTTTGGCTTGTCTCAAGCGATCATGGGCACCACGACTTTCTATAATTTAGTCAAAACCGTTACCACCGCTGCGACCCTAACTTTTGAGGCCACCAAAACTCAGGTGATTGCTGGTGCTCTGACTTTGCAAGGCGTTGCCAATCAATTATTAACTTTAGTTTCTTCAATTCCTGGCACCTCGTGGTTCATTAATCCATTGGGTTCAGCCGTGCTTAATTTCTTAAACATTACTGATGCGGTTAACAGCTCTGTTGGTGCAATTATTGCCACTAACTCCAAAAACTCAAGCAACAATTCTAACATAACGTTCCCAGCCGCGACCGTCACTTGGACTGGTGCTTTGAGCACTGACTGGAACACGGCAGGCAACTGGGATGTTGGTTATGTGCCTAACGCTACTGACAACGTCGTGATCGCTAGCACCACTAATCAACCAGTTCTTACTACTACAACTTCAGCGAACACTCTTACTATTAATGCTGGAGCAACTTTAATAGTCGGAACAACCAGTTTGGCAATAGCTGGAACTTCAACCATTAACGGCACACTGACGATTGGTACTTCAGCTGGTGCGGGTTGGACAACTGGGGATTTGATCCTTGGTGCCAGCAGTACTATTACTTCGAATGCTACGACTTATTATAACCAGGTGACGGTGAGTGGGACTTTGAGTCCGGATGTGACGGGGACTTATGTCGTGGCAGGAGTATATAATGGGAAACCATATTGGAAGCATAATTCTTTGAATTGGTGGGTATGGGCCAATCCGCTAGGAGATTATAGAATTACCGATGGTCTCGGACAACAGAATACTTATCGATGGAATGCCGCTGGTGGCCCAATAACAAATTATAATCCTGTAAACCCAACAACCGGCACCGCCACCGTCGCCAACGTCACAGCTAGCGGAATTTATTATGGTGTGACCTCAAAGGTAACGCTCTCAGGAAATTACACTCAAACCGCTGGCGGATATTTCAACGCTGGTCCATCACTTATTACCGTCAACGGCAATGGTAATTTCACGGCCGATGGCTCGGGTAACTCTGGAGCTTATTCTACTCAATTTAATAACGCGAGTTTGGTTTTAAATGGAGTAAATACGCTGACATATAATAATATATCTAGTTACTGGGGAAATGGGTATCATAATTTGACTGTTGGACAAGGAGGTAGCACCACCACAATTGCTAGTAGTTTTAATATTCGAAATATTTTAACCATTGGATCTGGTAGCTTAACTGGTAATAAAACTTTGTTCTTAACGGGCTTAAACCCACTTAGTTTTGACGTCAATTCTAGATTATCTATAACAACCTTAGAGTTTTTTGCAGTTGGACAAACAATCCCAACTCTTGTAAATGGTTATGATTGTAACATGGAGATTTCTACAACAAATGCCTCTGTTACTCAGACCGGAAATGTAACTTTTAATAATGCTCATTACTGGGACATTGGAGCAGGTGATAATGGTAATGCTGGACATACTATTACTTGGAATACTAATGGCTATGATCTAACAGTAGGCGGTACTCTTTCAATCGGCGCGGGCTCTGACACGGGGGTCAAAAAACTTGACGCCACTGGCTCAGGCGGACGCAACTCTACCATCACTGTCGGCGGTAACTGGCTCAATTATGGCAATGGCACTGCTTCTTCAACTTTCGTTGCCGCAAGCTCCACAGTAATTTTCAACGCTACTACAGCTCGTACCATTACCAACGGCTCAACCACTTCACCTTTTTATAATCTTACTATCAATGGGGCAGGAGGCACATTTACTTTAACTGACAATGCCAGTGTGGCCGGAAATTTAAATGTTGCTACGGGGACTCTAGCGGTTGGAGCGAATAACTTAGCCGTCACTGGCTCGTCAACGATTAATGGAACTCTGACTTTGAGTAATTCGGCCAACACTGGCTGGACAACAGGGGATTTGAATCTTGGTGCCAGCGGGACAATCACTTCCAACGCCACGACTTATTATAATCAAGTGACGGTGAGTGGGACGCTTAGTCCGGATGTGAGTGGGACTTATACTGTGGCGGGGGTTTATGGTGGGAAGCCTTATTATCGACGTGGGAGTGATAATTATTATATCTGGTATTGGTCATCAAGTAATTGGTTGATTTCAACAATATTGGGTAGTTTTGATGCAAATAGATGGCTCGGTAGCGGGTCGATCACGGGAGGTTATAGTGCTTTAGGTTCTGCTACCGGCACGGCCACCGTCGCCAACGTCACAGCTAGCGGAATTTATTATGGTGCAACTTCTGACGTGACGATCTCGGGCAATTACACCCAAGCCGCTGGCGGATATTTCAACGCTGGCCCGTCTTTGATTACTGTTAATGGTAATGGCAATTTCACCGCTGACGGTAACAGTGATGCCACTAAATCTCAGCAGTTTAATAACGCCAGCCTGGTTTTGAATGGGGTGAATACGCTGACATATGGGCATTTGTTAAGTAATTGGTTAAATGGATTTAAAAATTTAACTACTGGGCAAAGCACACTTACCACAACTTTAGCCAGTAGTTTTACTGTATTAAACACTATAACAATCGGTTCGGGAATCTTAACTGGTAGTGTGAACCCATTTGTTAATGGGGCGGTTCCATTTGTTTTTGACGCCAATTCACAGCTAACTGTTTCCAACATCTATCTTTTTGGTAACACAAAAACCTTAGCAGTTCTTTCTAATGGTTATGGTTGTAATCTGATTGCTGACACAGTAATAAATCAGGGTGGCGATATTGTTTTGAACTCAGGTAAAAATTTAATTATAGCTAGTAGTAATGGTGCGGCGGGAAATGCTACAACATGGAATACCAACGGTTACAACCTCACCGTTGGGGGTAATCTCCAAATTGGAGCTGGCTCTGACACTGCTCTTAAAAAACTCGACGCCACAGGTTCAGGTGGACGTAATTCCACTATCACTGTCGGAGGAAGTTGGCTCAATTATGGCAATAGCGCCAACCCTGATAATTCTTCTCGATTTATCGCCGCGAGCTCTACTGTTATCTTTAATTCAACGACGACGGGTAAAACTATTACCACAGGCTCATCAACGCCAATTTTCAACGCCGTACAATTCAACGGCGTGGGTGGAGCGTGGACTTTGCAGGATAATTTTGTGGCTAGTAGCACCAGTGTCACTAATGGCACTTTGGTTGACAACGGCAAGACTGTGACAGTTAATGGGAATATATTAATTGGCGCGAGCTCGATTTTGACTTCAAGCGGAACCTGGATTCAGGGCGCGAGTGGCAATATCAGCAATTCGGTTGGAACTAATAGATTCTTTAATTTAACCATGGCGGGTGCGGGAGTAACCTCAACCATGACTAATGATGTCTGGGTGGCGCGAACCGGGGCAGGCACTTTAACGATGGGTCCGGGCACGCTTAATGGCGGTAATTACAATTTGTATTTATGGACTCAGGCGACCAATGCGCTCACTGTTAGCAGTCTTAACATTGGAACTGCGCTCGCTGGCTTCTATTATTATGCTTATGCCAACCAGAGCCAAAAAGCTATCACCTTGCCGAACAATTTTGCCACCATGATAGTTTTGCGTTCAATTGCCAACATTACCGCGACGGGTGATTTCAATTTTGGCAATAATCCCGTTCAGTTGTTTTCATCAACTGGTGCACCTACAGGATATTTGGATATGGCCTCGAATCGTTTTGTTTCTGGCCCATTAGTTTTTGGTGCTGGCAATGGTGGATTTAGTGGCTATTTAAAATTAAGCAGTAGCACCTCACACTCGATTGCTAGTATCGCTAGAACTGATAGCTCCGCGACTTCCAACGTTATTGATTTCGGTAGCTCGACCACTAGCATTTCTGGCAATGTTAATCTGACTGGTTTTACTGTCACCCCGGGTTACTCGACTGTTAATTTAACTGGCACCAGCACTCAAACCATTACTTCTAATGGTCAGTCATTCTATAATCTAACACACTTCGGCTCGGGCACTATGCTCTTGGCGGATAGTTTGGTAGCAACCGGTGCGTTTAATCATACCGCCGGCACTTTGAACCCAGCAGGATGGAACATCAACAGCACCGGCAACTTTACCATTGCCGATGGAGCGCAAGTGACCGCTTCAGGTTTGAATTCCTCTGTTTATTATAATCAAGTGCAGGTGACGGGGACGCTGACACCAGATGCGACTGGGGTTTATACTTACGCGGGGATGTATAATGGAAAGCCGTATTGGAAAAGAGGTTCTGATAATTGGTTTTTATCATTTAACGGAGGCGCAACATACTACATTAGCTCTATTCAGCCACAAGTGGGTAATTATTGGGGCAATGCGGGACACGGTGTTGACTGGTCTTTTTCTCTGACTCCTGCTGGAAGTTATACTGGCACCGCCACCGTTGCCAATGTCACCGCTTCGGGCTTCATCGGCTCCACACTAACTGTCGGTGGGAACTTCAATGTTACTGGGCACTCGGGAGCTTTGCTTACACTCAACCCAAGCAACACTTGGTATCTTAATGTGGCCGGCGTAGCTACGGCCAATTATGTGAATGTTGCTTATTCTAACGCGAGCGGCGGTCACACTATCACTCAAACCAACTCCACTGATTCTGGCCATAATATTAATTGGATCTTTGATCAAATTGCACCAACCACAACCGCGACCGCTGTTTCCAATAGCAGTCCTTACACCTTCGGCAATTGGACAAACGGCGATGTCACCGTGACCATCAGTTGTGCCGATAATGTCGGCGGAGTCGGTTGCGCGACTGGTTATCCGAAATATTGTGTGGATACCGATAATACCTGCACACCGACCACAACTTATACCGCGCCGATAACTATTGCCACCTCCACTGAGACTTACATCCGTTATTATTCCGCTGACACTTCCAATAATACTGAGAGTGTTTCCAGTCAATTTATCCGTATCGACAAGACAACTTCAGTCATTTCTAATCTAGCTCCAGCCACCGGTAGTAATATTGCCAAGTCTGGTCAGACAGTCACTTTCACAACAGACAAGCCAAGCACTTGCCGATTTGCTTTCACTGTAAAGTCATTTGATAATATGGCAAGTGATTATTCTTGTTCTGTGTCTAACAGTATTCAGATGACTTGTACTTTGCCCAACTTCACTTATGGAACACAAAATATTTACCTTGCTTGCGAAGATTATTTAGGTAACAAGGATACTGTCGAGACTATTACTAGCGTTACATATAACGTACCGCAACCACCCGGAGGCTTCATCTTCTGGCCAAGCACTCCCGCCCCAGTTATCATTTTACCAACAACAACAAGTTCAACTGTTGCTGTACCGACACCGGCTACCAAAGTTGTTCCTATCATCACTATCAACAACGGCACTAAAGCCACTACCAAACCAAAAGTAACAATTACATTAACCCCAACCCCGGACACTACTGCTGTTATTATTTCGACCAACCCTGATTTCTCTGGCGCCGTTACCTTGCCATTCGTTGCCTCACCAACTGGGCAAGCTTCATTTGAATATGACTTGTGCCAAGGCCAAGCTAGTTGTTTGAACCAGAATTATACTATCTATACCAAATTCTTGAATTCTGCTGGCCTAGATTCTCCGGCCTTTTCCGCTAACATTAATTTGAAACTGCCAGCAATGAACGTCCCGACTATTAGTATTGGTGATCAAATTAAATCCGGTCTGAGCGGTATTATCGAGTTCCTAAATCCTTTGCCAGAAACTAAGATGACTTTCCCACCGATTGCTACTGCGGTGCCCAAAGAAACGCCGATTGCTTTCCAGAATAAGTTCATCCTAACTTTGCCGTCAATGAATGATTTTGTCTTTGCTACTTTGCCTCGTGACTTTATGAATATTGCGAATAAATTCCCGCAGGTGGCTAGCGCCTTAAAGAATGTCGGTGTTACCAGAATGAGTGATGCCGGGCAACTAGAGGTCGCCAAGGTTTCTTTGCCTGGGCTTGCTGAAGCAGCCGGGTTAGCTGGTGTTGCCAATCTTGCTATTGCTGATTTGACTAAGGCCGAAGCTAGTAAAGTCCCGACCAATATGGTCTTTGCCCGAGGCGGAGAAAACAATCTTGATCTTAACGTTAAACTCTCAATTTCTAATCAAGGCACAGCAGTGCAAACATTAAATACGATTCAAGGTCATCCACTAACTTTGGCGATCAAGCCCGACCAGCCAGCCAAGACAGTGAAAGGTTATCTGATTTTCAAATCGAATCATGTTGGTGAGGCAACTACTGAAGGTAAGCTGGAAACGCCCAATGTCATTCCTGGCTTGACCAGGAATCTGAGCCCCAGGAATTTAACCTGGATTCCCGCCTTCGCGGGAATGACGCGTGGTGCGGTGGAGAATGAGAATGACTTCGCCGTCATTCCGGGCCTGACCCGGAATCTGAGCCCTAAAGTATTGAGTCGTACCGAGATTCCGGATCAAGTCCGGAATGACTCGAGGGGAGTTGGTAATGATTCAAATACAGTACAAAGTGGTTTTATAAGTTTACTTGCGACTCCGGCTAATGCCGCTGAAGTCAAGGCTACGGTTGATGTTGGCAACACTGCAAATTCAGCGTCAAACTCATTGCTTAATGATCAAAATTCTCCCGATTTGGTATTGTCACAATTCGAGTACAAAGATAACGGCAATGGAGTTTGGACTGCCGACGTGGCCTCACCACTAGTACTTGGTCAATATGAACTGCGAACCGTGGTTGAGTATAAAAACGTAACAGTAAAACCGGAAACAGTGAGTATGGTGGTGGTAGTTGATCCAGAAGGTTATGTTTTCCAAAAATTGAGTAATGGTAAAGAAACCCGTATTCCTGATGCCACTGTATCAATTTACTGGCTGAATCCAGCAACTAACAAGTATGAACTGTGGTCGGCCAAAAATTTCCGTCAAGAAAATCCGCAGATTACTGATGTGACTGGTCGTTATGCCTACTTGGTGCCAGCGGGAGATTATTATTTGACAGCCAAAGCAGTAGGTTACGGAGATTATCAGAGTGAGATTTTCAAAGTTCAAGAAAACAAAGGCGTATTTATGAATATTGAACTGAAAGAAAAGTTTTCATTGGCTGGATGGTTTAATTTACAGACAATCTTACTCGGAGGAATCTTGGCAGTGATGAGCGGAATTTTGTTGACCCTGATCTTGTTGTTAGTGGCGAAGCGGAGGAAAGTAGTTTAATAACTTGAGTGGTCTCACCTTGTTGTCATTCCGATTTCCATTTAGTGTCATTCCGGCCCTGAGCCGGAATCTGAGCCCCTTACTTCTGACTCATGCGGAGATTCCGGATCAATTCCGGAATGACTAGGGTGGGGCCAGAATGACTGGGGTGGGCATCCGGAATGACTAGGGTGGTCGCAGGGAATGACAATAATAGTCGCTTAGAATTACAAGGGAAGGCGAATGCAATAATTATAAAAATAA
>CAISTG010000008.1 GCA_903888345.1 Candidatus Buchananbacteria bacterium
ATTGCGAGCCTGCCTGCAGGTAGGCAGGGAGTCAACAGACGACGAAGCAATCTCTATTACCACTCTATATCATACTGAAAGATTGCTTCGTCCGCGGCGGCGGACTCGTAATAACGGACAGACACCCCCAGAATGACTACATAAAAAAATACCTAACGCCAAAATCGCTACCTGGAAATGGCACGAAAAACAGCGATTTAGACACAAAAATCGCTAATTTTAAACAAATTTTAATAGTTTTTCAAAAACAAAAAAATTACCGTTTCTTGTTTTTATTGCTTCTTTTACCCCTAACCTTGACCGCTAAGTTATAGCCCGATTACTCGAGCTGAGTTAAGGAATACGTTAATTATAGCACTATCCACCCCTATCTGGCAAGGGGTTATCCACAATCAATTTAGCCGTAATTGCCGCAATCAACCATTAACCCAATGAATTCGCCAATCTTTGACATCATATCGATTTAATGATACGATATGTCCAGATATGTCCGGACATTCCGGCAAATAATCACCTCGATTTTGAGCCTGATATTTTTGGGGTAAATCTCACTTCTCACCCCTCACCTCTTATTAATTGCCCTGTATTACTGTCTATGGTCGAAAAACCGCCTTTGCGTGTAACTATCTCCCAAGCCGCTAACTTGTTTGGGATCAATGAAAAAACCGTTCGCCGAGCCATCGCTAACGGTGAAGTTTTGTATATCGTTGTTCGTGGTGTCTACAAGATTAATTTCGAGAGTCTCCTAAAATGGTCCCAAGGACGGCCAAAAATTCAGAATAAGCTCCACAAAGAAGGGATTGGCCAATTTGTCGATAATTGGAAGATCAAAAATAAGCTCTACTCCCCTAATCCCGAGGTGATGCCCAAAAAGGGTAAAAAAGTGGCAATTACCGAAGAACCTACAACAGATTCCAAAGAAAACGTTTAAAATTAGAAGATTCGCTTAACTTGACACAATCTATTATTTGTGATACGATATTGATGTTCGTAACAAAAGCCACAACTGCAAAGGAGCAATCGATGGCGACAATAGAACAGGCACGGAAAATCAAGAACCTAATCGAAGCAGCCAACCCGGATCTGAGTGTGGGGATTAACGGCAACAAGCACGACGGCTATGGCGTAACAGTTCGCTATGATAGCGTCAAACCCGTTATATCCGCCCAAATCAATGGCGTTCCGATCAAGTTGGAAAAACGGCACCCCGTCCACAAACAGTAAATTGCACCCAACGAGGCCACGAATTGCCTCGTTTTTTATTCCAAAATCACGTCATCCTGAGCCTTAGGCAAACTGGCCTACCCAGGAGACGGTCATGATTGGGGGCGGGGTGGATTCCGGGTCAAGTTTACCCCGCCGTTAGGCCTGAGGGCCCGGAATGACAATGTGAAGCGAGGATGACGTGGAAGAATGGATCCCCAGATATCCGCCGCGGCGAACCGAGCCTGCCTGCCGGCAGGCAGGGATGACGATAATTGATAAAGTCTATTTTTAACTTATCCCCTTGACAAAGACTTAGTGATTGGGATATAATAAGCACATAAAGATCCGCCGCGGCGGATTTTAAAATTGACAAAAAGACCATGTCGATTAACGTCATTCCCGAATTTTTTCCAATAAGGCCAGCAGGCCGTTGGGAAAATGTCGGGAAACCAGAAGGCTGGATTCCGGGTCAAGCCCGGAATGACGGCGAGGGGGCGGGATTGACATTAATATTATTTGATTAAGACTAAACAATATATGACCTTCACCGAAAAAACTGCTCTGTATCTTAAGGGCTCTTATGCCGAGATCAAAAACATCACTTGGCCGACTCGCACTGAAATCAAGCAACACACTATTTTAGTTATTGCCATTTCCGTTGCCGTCGCTTTATTTTTAGGCTTATGTGATTACGTTTTGAATTTTGGTTTACAGCAGTTAATTACTTTTATTAAATAGAACTTTTATCATCGAACTTTAATTTAAATTTATGGCCAAACAAACGTTACAACTTGGCAGACGCTGGTATGTCATCCACACTTATTCCGGCTTGGAAGAAGCAGTGGAACACAATCTTAAGCAGCGTACTGAATCCATGGACATGGAAGACAAAATCTTCAACGTCATGATTCCGAAAGAAAAAAAGATCCGTATCAAAGCTGGCAAGCGCAAAGTCGTGGAAGAAAAAATCTATCCGGGCTATGTGTTAGTCGAAATGATCGTGACTGATGACTCTTGGTATGTAGTGCGCAATACGCCGCACGTTACCGGTTTCGTAGGATCGGGCAATACTCCAACTCCAGTTTCTGATGAAGAAATCAAATCCTTACAAAAACGCATGGGCGTCGACGAGCCAGAATATCAAATTGATATGGCCAGTGGCGATCCAGTCAAAATCGTTGATGGGCCTTTCAAAAATATGGAAGGTAAAATTATCGAAGTTGATGAAGCGCGTGGCAAGATTAAGGTTCAAATTTCCATGTTTGGTCGTGAGACTCCAGTTGAATTAGACTTCCTGCAGATTAAAAAAGTTTAAAATCAAATATTAATTATAAAGTAATCAGTAATTGATAATTGTCAGCTATTATAGTTGCCAGTTACCAGTTACTGATTACTGGTTTATCAACCTTCCATCAAATGCTTCTCGTCGCCCTTAAGACCGGCGGTCGAAGATGGAATTTAAACACTACTATGGCTAAGAAAATCAAGACAATTATCAAATTGCAAATTCCTGGTGGCGCCGCTAATCCAGCCCCTCCAGTCGGTCCTGCTTTGGGACAACACGGTTTAAATATCGCTGAATTCTGCCAGAAGTTCAATGCTGCTACTCAAGATCGCAGTGGTGAAATTACTCCGGTAGAAATCACTGTGTTTGAAGACCGTACTTACACCTTCATCTTAAAGACTGCTCCTGCTTCTGAATTAGTGAAGAAAGCCGCCGGCATCAAATCCGGTTCTGGTAAATCATTAAAAGAAAAAGTTGGTAAAATCACTCGCGCTCAATTAAAAGAGATCGCTGAGAAAAAGATGACTGATTTAAACACCACCAACGTGGAAGCTGCTATGCGTACAATCGCCGGCACCTGCCGCCAAATGGGCGTTGAAGTCGTTGACTAAATTATTAATTAAAGTGGGAGTCCCGATCTAATCGCGACGTTAGCACCACCAAACAACAATATGAAAAAAGTTGAACACAAACCATCCAAAAGATTTTTGGAAGCCAAAACCTTAGTAGAAAAAGATAAGGTTTACAATATTGAAGAGGCCATGACTTTGGCCAAAAAAACTTCCACCGTCAAATTTGACGCTGGCGTTGAAGTGCACGTCAAATTAGGTATCAATCCTAAAAAGACTGATCAATTAGTTAGAAGCTCTGTTTCCTTGCCAAACGGTACCGGTAAAACCGTCCGTGTTGCTGCCATCTCCACTAATGGCGACCAAATCAAAGCCGCTAAGGCTGCTGGCGCTGTAATTGCTGGTGATCAAGAATTAATCGAAGCCATTAAAGCTGGAAAAATTGAATTCGACGTTTTAGTTGCTACTCCAGAAGCCATGAAATTATTAGCACCAATCGCTAAAATTTTAGGACCAAAGGGTTTGATGCCTAATCCAAAGGATGGCACCGTTTCTGCTAATGCTGGCGATGCTGTTACCAATTTAATGAAAGGCAAAGTTTCTTACAAAAATGATGATTCCGGAAATATCCATGTCATGATCGGTAAGGCATCTTTCGAAGAGTCTAAATTAATTGAAAATTTCAAAGCCTTCATCGAAAGCTTAATGAAAGCTAAACCAGCTGCCGCTAAAGGATCTTACATTAAGAGCGTAGTTATCGCTTCTTCAATGGGGCCTGGTATCAAGGTTGCTTTATAGTAATCAGTTACACTCTAAACATAAAAACACCGCTAATTTTAGCGGTGTTTTTGTTAAATACCCGAGATTGACAAATTACATATTTTTTGCTACAATATTATATTAATTTGGCTGAATTTTTCTCATTTGATAATTTTAGCTAAATTTACAGGACTTTGACAATCCATCTTTAGTCGATCGACTCAAGATGTAAACAATAACCCAACAAAAGGAATCGAAAAATGACCAAAAGCACCAAAAGCCAAGTATTTCAGTCAGTCATCGCTGTAGCCATGGGCATCATCATTGGCGGACTCCTGGCACTCCAACTCCATTGGGCCTGGCCACTCGGCATCGCTGTTGGCGGCTTCATTGGCCTGCTCTTTTCCGATGTCACCTGGCTCAGGGAACTTTGGAAACGAGGAGCGGTCGCTCTCAGCAATGAGGAAGACGCAACAGTAAGAACGATCAAGTTCATGCTTTACTATTGCAGTGTCTGGCAAACACTAGCCCTGGTTTGTTGCCTTGTCTTCGGAATAAATAGCCTTTTGCTTTTTGATCTCAACTATGCGTTATGTCTCGTATTCGTCATTGAAGTTCTTTATGCTTTAGCCTTGTTAATCTTGTTCATAATTGTGGTCGCCGATGATATTTCTAAACGCGAACTTGAACAGGCCAAAATAACGTACGACCAGTTTAATCTTGTCGCTATCGCCATACCGGCCTACACCTACTCCGTAAAGTATTCGGTTTATGCCTGGAGTCAACTGATCGCTGGCGCACGCCGGTGTAAAACTGCCACACACTACTATCTGCTCAACGGCTCAAGCCTCATCAAAGAGAATTGGCCGCAGATCGTGCAGGCAACACGGCAAAACCGTATCACCTGCCTAGTGACTGCAACGTTCGGCGCTTTGGTCGGCTTTCTACTCGGCAATGTCATTGTGGGTGCGCTCATCGGCGTGGCCCTGTACTTGTTTGATCGTCGTTTGACTAACAGCTGATAACCAACCCAAAAAGGACTACCGACATGCTAAACGGCAAAAAACTCGAACTGGCTTTGACAGGAATTGGTGCTCTCGTTGGCACTCTGCTGGCGCTACAGTTTAACTTCTGGCTTTGTCCCCTCGGCCTCATCGCCGGTGGTGGCCTGGCTTACATTCTTTACGACCCGAAGGAACTGGTCGGCAGACTGAAGCCGAGCTGGGAAAAGTACACCGCCACTTTCCGCGAAGACAAGGAATTCTGGCGGTTGGAACTTAGGGTACTGCCTTATGGTTACGCCGCGATGGCGACGCCCCTTATCTGCGCCACACTGGCAGTTTGCCTGGCTTGGATCCTGTTGTCCGTTTTTGGGGTCAGCTTCACTGTCGCCAAACTTATCACAATGATTGTACCGGTATTCATACTCTGGCTCTCACTCTGCCTATTGATGACGCTCGCGGCTCTGAGTATCGATTACCAACACAGCGACAAGTCGGTGGCCCGCGGGCAGCGATTGCTCGATGATATGAAGGCGATCTACAAAATGTACAGCCTGAAAACTGTAGCCGCTTGGATCCTGCCCCACATCTGGACAGCCATCGTCTTTTGCGGTGTATCAATCACCTACTTGACGCTGACCTATGGCGAAAAGCTGTGGAATAACCGCGTGAGGATTCGTCAATACATCGTTGACTCGGTCGTGAAAATTCAGTCCGACAATCGGTTGCTCTGCGTAGCAGCGGCAGTCATCGGCACCTTGATCGGTGTACTCTTTGGTAGCATCATCCTTGGCATCGTTGTCGCTGTTGCTACCTACATTTTCGGTGACAGCGCTGTCGCCAAGAAGTGGCAACAGCACGACTGATCAACCATTAAGGAGTCCTAACTGTGGAACAGAAGCAAGTAACGCTACGAGAGCTTATAGTAACGCTCTCCGATGCGAAACCTGAAGAAGTTGTCGCGGTTTCAATACAAAATAAAGTGCGTGGTCGTCAGACACCAGATGAACCCACGACACTTTACCAAGGAAAAAATGTTGATGAAATATTGAACCGCTCTTTCATGTTATGGGTTGACAGTAAGGGTAAGTACGGCGGAGACGGATACGATCTGCCCCACTTCAATTTCTGGACCCGCCGTAAAGCCTATTTCACCCGGTGTGACGATGAGAACGACTACTTTGAGATCTGTGGCATCCCGCGCAATCCCTGCTCGAAGATGCCACTGACCCTAAATTGATAATCGATTATTTTGCCCTTTCCACTCCCCTGAGTACTAACTTGGGGGAGTTTTTTTGTCTTATTTATATTAATTTGATAAAATAATCCTATAACTAAAACAACTCCGCCGAAGCAGAGCGTCTTAGGGTCTGGACCCGACCGGAGTTGAACCGGCATTTCGATCTTCGCAGGAAAGCGTTCTAACCATTAAACTACGGGCCCGGTCAGACCATTATAATTTTAACACAAAAATAAAATCCCGGAAATAATTCCGAGACTTTATTTGCGAAGATTGAATATCCCGTAATTAACGGAACGCTTTCCTTAATTTCATTATAGCACACTTATTAATTTTGTCAAGACCACATCATTAAATTAATTAATTTATGCCAAAAAAACCAAAGAAACTAATTCTCGGACTCGTCGGCGAAATCGCTTCCGGCAAAGACACGGTTGCTGCTTATTTAACCAAAAAATACCAGGCACAAACCATTAGTTTTTCCCAACCCATCCGCGATATCTTAGATCGCGCTTACTTACCACAAACGCGAGAAAACATGTCTAAACTTGGCCATGGCTTACGCGGAGAATTCGGCCAAGACATGCTATCAAAAGTCATTGCCGAAGAAGCTAAATGTAGTAAAGCCAAAATTGTCGTCTTGCCTAATGTCCGCCTTGAATCCGATATTGTGCATCTCTCCCATGAGCCTGGTTTTCGCTTAGTGCGCATTGATTGCGAAACAAAAACCCGTTTCGCTCGTCTGACCGCCCGACGCCAGAATCCCGATGACAAAAATAAAACCTGGTCCCAATTCTTAGCCGATGCCAAACTTTATACCGAGCGACACATCCGTCGACTCGGCAAGGAAGCCAAATACAACCTGGATAATAACAACGGCAAACCTCAACTTTATCAACAGATTGATGAGTTAATCAAAAAAATCAAGTAACCAAAAGAGTCCGCCCACACGGACTCTTTTTTATTTCTAAAATATCTAATTTAAACAGATTTATTGAATTCTGACAACTTTGACATTGACTATATTTTGTGTTAAATTCTTAACACTTATAAGCACCTTAAAAACAACCAGAGAAAGGACCATACTATGACAAACAATGGCCCAGGAAAGTTGATTACTTTTGAAGGCGTCGATTGTTGCGGCAAAGGTACGCAAATTAAAGCCGTACAAGCCTGGCTGGCCAACCAGCAGCAGTTATCTACCATTGAAGCCGGATCAATCGGTCCGTCCTTCAAGTGCTTTAGTGACCATGAGCCTGGCGGCACACTTTATGGCGAAGCGATCCGCGGTATTCTCAAGAATCCCGATCTGACCTTGCCCGCTATTTTTGCTGCCCTGCGCGAGCATTCTGATTATGAGTTCGCTCAGCAATTCAAGCCCGAAGAAAATATCAGCTATCGCCGCAATGGCCGGACAGAAATCTTTCTGTTCATGGCCAGTCGCGCCGAATTTGCCGACAAGATCAAGCCGATCATCGACAATGGCGCCATAGTTTTAGCAGATCGTCTGATGGACTCGACTATGGCCTACCAAGGCTATGGTAAGTTGCAGGGCGATCCCAAAATTCTGGAAATCATTAATATCCTGAATCGGTTCGCTTTGAACAGTTTATGGCCTTACCTGACTTTCTTTATCGATATTCCAATTGATGTCATGTATGAACGCATGGGCAAGCAGCCGGATGAAAAGAATTCTTTTTTTGAGAAGAAATATCCGCGTGAAACTTTTGAACGAATCCGCCAGGGTTATCAGCGAATCGCTGAATTGGAACCGAGGCGCGTCAAAGTTATTGATGGCACCAAGATTGCCGAAGAAGTCACAGCAGCTATTATCGAGATTTTAGAAAGTGCGTTGTAAAAAACTCTAACTCCAAGGAGAACAGCTATGTCCTTAGGAACGGTTGAAAATTGCGATCGTTGTGGAAATTTATTTGTCTCCAAAAATGGCATCACGACTTGCCGAACCTGTCTGCGTAAAATTATTCGCGAGGAGTTAAAGAAAGATTCCGCAAAAATCAGTGATCAAAAAGGAGTAGACAATGAAAAGAGTGCGGTTTTGTAAAAAATGCGGTGAGCGGTTTTCCACCACCGGCAAAGATCATTATTGTGAGAAACATCGTCATTATCAATTCAAATGCCGGCGACACCAAACTTTGCCACCGCGCCGGGCGCGACGCAAAAGAGTGCGCCCCTTATCCAGATCTGCGCCCTCATAAGACCAATTGATCAAAACAGCAACAACCAAGAAAGGAGCCACATGCTCATGAAAGGTTTACCGACTCTGCATGTTAGTGGTGATAATATTCCTCAGGCCTATTTCCGCGCGATCAAAGCCGTTTGGGAAAACGGTTTACCGATGCGTACGCAGTATGACCGTAAGAATGAAACGGGAGATTACATTGATCCGCCCAGCCGCGACGCGCGCGTGTTGATTGAGATCAAAAATCCCCTGGCTGATCCGCGTTTTCCGCCGATCTCGTTTTGCGAAATCGGTACTTATATCGCCGAGATTTTCGGCGTCAAGGATCACCGGGTTATTCCGATGAGTATCTTGCGCCATATTGTCGCCGGCAATGAGTTGTCGGGCGAGGAAAAGAATTTTGAGAACTTCTGGCCCTACACGTACCATCAGCGCCTGGTCGCCCATCCCGAATCCGTCGGTGGCGACACCTTCGATCAGTTAGCTTCGGCGATTGAAACGATCGTCAAAGTTCCCTATTCGCGTCGCGCCATGCTAACGACATCAGTCCCCAATCTGGATCCGCAGCTGCCGGAAGACATTCCGTGTCTGCGCGAGATCCAGTTACGTTGCGTCGAAGGCGAAGATGGTGTTCTGTATTTGAATCCGGCACTCACGTGGCGCAGCCGCGACCTGTATAAGGCGTGGGGCGACAATATGATCGGCCTGACTTGCTTCCTGCAATGGGTGGCTCAAGTCATTGGTATTAAACTCAAGCGACCAGTCGAACTCGGTTCGATTGCTGACTATTCAATGTCACTGCACATTTACGGTCAGGATTTCCAGAAAATCCAGGGTGATGAAGAAAAAGGCCTCGCCAAATTCTTCGACACCTTTGATGAGGAATCTTTCGTCGCACGTTCGCTGGATAGTGAATCCGCAGCGTATATGCTTGTCCTACCCCAATTGGAAGATTTAAAATCGGCGAAGTCGATTGCCAATTGGAATTTCGGCCAAGACCAAATTGATCTAATCAATTGGCTAATTAAGTCCATTGAAAACAAAGATCTTAAGGCTTAAGCACTTTACCAAACTCCAAACACCGGACTCGATAATCTCGAGACCGGTTTTTTTATGGAAAAATAAAAGCTCAAACATTTAGGTTGAGCGTGTAAAAGTTCTACTTAATGCCCAGCTGAGGATACTTCAGCTTGAAGTTCGCCAGCTCTTTTCTGAGCTGTTCCAATTCCGGAGCGGTCGCAGCATCCCTGATCCTCTGCCAATAGCTCGCCAGAAACGTGTGCATCTGCTTGGCTATTTCCGTCTGATGGTGCTGCAGTTCCCACAAAATCACCACCGACGACAGATAAAAAGTCGCGTTCAACAACGAGTATTTGTAATCCACAATTGTCCACTCGTAAATCGCCTCATCGTAGGTCTTGCGACGTACCGGCACCCAGCCAAACAATATCGCCTTCAAACGTCGGAGAAACATGACTGTCCTTTCTTGATTGGCTCTCCCAATCAGTTGTTTTCTAGCTCGGGATGTTCCTTTTTGAACTCCACTAATTCTTCACCGATCTTATCCAATTCCTCAATAGTTTCAGCTGAGTTGATCCGCTTCTGAAGTTCGACCAGTAAAAGGAACTCTTGCAGAATGGTACTGATAAAGATGGTTTTCTGCTGGTGAGACCTGACAATATACAAAGCGATCAATTCAATAACCGCTGTAAGCAATCGCCGCTTTTCTTCGGTCATAAGCAGTAAAGAGTTAATTCTAATCTCATCCCTTAAGCGCTGGGCATCAGAATTCATCGTAATAACCTTGGTTGTCGGCTCGCCATCATGGGGATCAAGGGGTGCATCACGAATAAGTAGTTCAAATCTGAGTAATCTACTCCGCTGAAGTTCAATCCTTGTTCTCAATTCCTTAGTGTCGATACTCATTTAAGATCCTTTCCTGGTTGTTTTGGTGTTTTTGTCAAAGTCCGTTAACTTAATGGAAAACTTTATCATAAAACACTCATTATGTCAATAGTTGATTTTTAGATCAGAATATTGTAAAATAACCATATTATAAGTCTAGAATTATTTAAATTATGCCTAAATACGTCCCGATTATCGGCATGGAAATCCACGCTGAATTGAAAACCAAAACCAAAATGTTCTGCACTTGCGAGAACGGCTATGAATTACGCGACCAGCCAAACCAGAATATCTGCCCGATCTGTATGGGTCATCCGGGTATGTTACCAGTTGCCAACCGCCAAGCTATCGACTGGACTATTCTCGTCGGCCTGGCTTTGAATTGCAAAATCAATCGTTTCACTAAATTCGATCGCAAGAATTATTTCTATCCTGATTTACCTAAAGGCTATCAAATTTCTCAATACGATTTGCCGATCACTTATGATGGCAATTTAACTATTGGCCCCAAGGACGTCGCGATTGTCCGCATTCACTTAGAAGAAGACACTGGAAATTTAAAGCACGGCAGCACTGGCGCTTTAGTTGATTTATCGCGCGCTGGCACGCCACTGATTGAACTCGTTACTGGTCCAGTTATTGATAGCGCCAAAGAAGCCAAAGAATTCTGCCAAGAATACCAAAAGATTTTACGTTACTTGGAAATTTCTGAAGCCGACATGGAAAAGGGCCAAATGCGTTGCGAAGCTAATGTCTCGATGCAACTCGAAGGTCGTTTTGCTGTTGACGGCAACGAAGTCAAACCATTACTTGATACTGTCTTAAATCCAAAAGTTGAATTAAAAAATATCAATTCTTTCCGCGCTTTAGAACGCGCCATCGAATACGAGATTAAACGCCAAACCAAAGCAATCGAAGCCGGCGAACCGTTAGTGCAAGAAACTCGCGGTTGGGACGAAAACACCCAATCGACTTTTAGCCAACGCGTCAAAGAAACTGCCGCTGATTATCGCTATTTCCCTGAACCGGATTTACCACCGCTAGAAATTTCAGAAGCATTGATTAACGAACTAAAAGCAACCTTGCCGGAATTACCACAAGCCAAATTGCGTCGTTTCGTTTCCGAATATCAATTCGATCCAGAAGTCGCTTCGATTATTGTGGAAGACAAAAATCTTGCCGCTTATACCGAAAAGGTGTTGTCAGAAATGATCACTTGGCTCGTCGCTTTACCAGAAACCGAAGGCACGGAAGAAGAGATTATGAGCAAGGATGGCAAAAAATTATCCAAGTTGGTTGGTAATTGGCTGGTCACTCATCTCTTTAAGCATTTAAATGAAACTAAAACCGCTATCAGCAACTGCCCAGTTACTCCAGAAAACTTTGCTGAATTCTTAACCTTAATTTATACTAGTAAAGTTAATAATACCTCCGCTCAAGAAATCTTGAATGAAATGTTTAAGACCAGTACTAATCCGACTGAAATCATGAGCACCAAGAATCTCGGTCAAACCAGTGACACCGGCGAACTCGAAGCCGTCATCGAAAAGATCGTTGCCGCCAATCCAAAAGCCGTCGAAGATTTCAAAGCCGGCAAAGAAGCCTCTTTCAAGTTTTTAGTTGGTATGGCGATGCGTGAAACCAAGGGCAAAGCTAATCCAGCGATTATTAATGACTTATTATTAAATAAATTAAAATAGTTACCGCTTGATAATTCCCCTGTCATTCCCGCGAAGGCGGGAATCCACTTTATATGAATTAACTTTTGTCACTTTTTATTAGCCAAATCGCCTGCTGGCGATATCTGGGTTGGCTATATTCTTTTGGAACCAGCTCCGCTGGCAACTTAATTATTATCCTCCGCTTCGCTACGGACTGAATTAGGAAAAAGCAAAAGCTAACAAAAAGAAAA
>CAISTG010000009.1 GCA_903888345.1 Candidatus Buchananbacteria bacterium
TAAGAGAGTATGTTCATTGGTATAATCACGAGAGATATCACTTAGGTAAGGATATGAACGGATTAACCCCAATACAAAAATTTAATCAATATCTGTCATCGGTCGAGTCAAAAGTGTCACCCTTGACTGTTAACTAAACAGTATTTCTAAATTTAGCAAAATAAATACCCCGCACCGACTGGAATGTCGGGCGGGGTGAAAGGACGAAAGTTATTAGGCGGCAGCTTCCGATTCGTTCGCCTTAGCGGAAGTCTCGGACTTGGCGGTAATTGCTTCTCGCTTCTTCTTCAAATCATCGCCAACCAAATTACCCATTAGCACAGTAAGGAGTGAGCTGCTCCCATCAGTTTCACCATTACCGTTAACGAGCACATCGGGCACTAGCCTAAAAGTACTCTTGCTGACTGAATCAGCAATCTGAATCCGGGCGTAGTTGTCATCTCCGATAGATTTGATCTTGAATTGGATTACCTCTGATTCGGCCGTACCGATCGCCAAAATTTTGGCACCGGTTGCTTTACCGACGGTCTCAAGCATAGTGGCTTCAGCTTCCGCATTAACCACCTTCGACTTGGCGTTAGCTTCGGCCGCAATAATTTGCGACTTGGCTTCACCCTCAGCCTTCTTCACAGAGGATTGAGCGTCGAACTCGGCAATCTGAACCTTACGTTCGGCCGCCACCACTTGTGACTGGGTTGCCGCCATGGCGCGTGACTGTTCCAGTTCCTTGCGGCTGTTTTCAGCTTCCATCTGTGTCTCGTAAGTCGCTTTTTCCTGTTCGGCCAATTTCTTGTCGGTCAGGATCTTCATCAATTCGGCTGGCGGCACAATGTCGCCAATCAGCGTATCGACTGCTTTCACATTGTAAAGTGTCAAAGCGTTAGTGATTGCTGTCTTGGCTTCTTCTTGCCGCTGCTGGCGGAACTTCAGGAAGTCAATGACGTTGCTACCCTGCGCTGAGTTACGGAAATAGTTGCCGATGGTCGGCTCCAATACCTGTGTTACCAGGTTAGCCACACTACCGAAGCGGGCGATGACCATGGGGGCATCTTCGCTAGGAATGTGAATGATTTGGCTGACGTCCAAATTGAACGTAAAGCCGTCACTGGAGCGCACCGTAATTGTGCAGAGGTTCTTGTCCAAGTTGTGGGCTTCACTTTTGGAGTTGGCCCAATTGAGAACAATGTTGGCCGTTGGCACACACTCAACTTTGTGAGTGTATGGATTAATTGGGTAACGACCAGGATCGTAGGGCTTTTTCCAAACACCCTTCTGACCCGAAGAAACCAGATTGCCGTGTTTGAATTCGGCACCGGTAACGTCAACACCAGGCTCACCAACATAGGCAATCACCACACCAACGTGGGCAATCGGCACCGTCGTCATTTCCTGCTCTTCGATTGTCGCGAAGCGCGGATTAATGAAATAGTTACCGGCCAAAATCACTTGTTCCTGGAGGCCCTTGAAGCCGCCTGCATTGATAAATACCTGAGCGTCCTGGAATGAATTGTGTCCCGCGACTTCCTTACCCGCAATGTCGCCACGCGGAAGTGGAGCACCTTCTTTGGTGGTCACGATGCCAACTTTACCATCTTTAATTTGGGTGATCTTTTCATTGGCAACACTAAATAGTTTCGTATTGATACGATAAGTTCCCGGAGGAATTATTGTTATCTGTGGGCCACGTTCGCCACCAGTTTCGAGGAAGGCCCTGGCATTCTGGAAACAATCACAGTCAGCAACCTTCCGGGCCAGAACTCGTCCAGCCGGTAGTGGTACGCCGTCGCGTGATTCTACGACACCAATTCCTCCTTGAGGGATCGTGGTGAACGTTTCCATACTGATTACGTACTGCCAAGGCCAATAGCCCCAATGCAGTCCGGGAGCCAGTGTGTCTGCCTGAATTCCGGCTTCACCTTTGAGCGCAATAATCCGCCCATCAGGCAGAGTCTTATTCTTGCCGATTAAGACAAACTTCTTGTTCACGATACCGAGTGAGTCTTGATCGACTACCACGACTCCGAAAATACGGAAGGTGACTCGGTAACAGGCGATGAAAAGCACAAATAATACCAGAGCCAAAATCCACCAATATGACGCTAAAGCTGCAGGAATCATACAATCAGTTTCCTTTTTGTTGTTGCTTTTTTCCTTAAATTTAAATAAAAATCAACAAATAACGTCGGTTTACTTCATGTTCCTCCTTGTTTTGTTGATAGATTGTAAAAGATCGGTTGGACCGACCACTAAATAGCGGTCATTAGCGTAAAAGGCTAATTAGTAACCCTAACAACAATGTTCAATATTGTCAAGATTAAATGGAAAAAAATACATATTTTGTCAAATTGGTGGTAATTTGGTAAAATTAGAGCAAGTGATTAAACAAGTCAGTTAATTTTTGTAATCTTTATGTATCTTTCTCGTATTGAGCTTGCGGGTTTCAAATCCTTTGCTAGTAAGTCAATTTTGGAATTTCCCGCGCCCGAAAAAAAATCAAAAACCTGCGGCATTACCGCGATTGTCGGACCAAATGGTTCGGGTAAATCCAATGTCGTTGATGCCGTGCGTTGGGTGCTAGGTGAGCAATCCCTAAAATTATTGCGCGGTAAAAAAACTACCGATGTTATTTTTTCGGGCTCAGCCAAAAAATCGCAAATGTCACTCGCCGAGGTTTCGCTGTATTTAAACAATGAAGACGGACTGGCGCCAATTGAATATACCGAAGTAGTTATTACTCGTAAATTATATCGTGACGGCACTTCAGAATATTTGTTAAACAAACAAGAAGTCAGATTGTTTGATATCGTGATGCTATTGGCGAAAGCGAATTTTGGTCACAACACTTATTCGATCATCGGCCAAGGCATGGTTGATAAGATTGTTAACTATACTAATGAAGAGCGCAAAGAATTTTTTGATGAAGCGACTGGAGTTAAGCAGTATCAAATTAAGCGTGATCGCTCAGTGAGTAAATTAAAACGTTCACGCGAAAATTTATTGCAGGCTAAAACTCTCACCATTGAATTGGAGCCGCATTTAAAATCTCTGACGCGACAAGTAAATAAATTACACCAACGTCAAGAGTTAGAAACAGAATTGCGCGGTTTACAAGTTTTGTATTACGGCCGGCTCTGGAAAGATTTGGGCGTGCAATATGATGAATTTGCCTTGTCTTACAATACTTATGATAAACAACGCTTAAGATTAGAAAATAAACTAGCCGAATTACATACTCGTTCCGAAGAAATTCAGGCGGCTGGCAGTCGGGCGGAAGAATACGACAAGTTGCAAGAAATTTATAATGCTGACTTATCCAAACAAAATGAAATCATGCGTGAGTTGTCCGTTTTGCGCGGCAAGTTAGAAGTTGAGTATGATAAAGTTGGCAAACATGATTTGTCATATTTAGAAAACAAAAAAGTTGAATTAGAACAACGTGCTAAAGATTTAGCGAATGATTTGCGTTCCAGTAAATTAAAATTGGAAGGCAATAGTTCTAAATTATCGGATAAGGAACGCCAAGTAAAAGTTTTGACAGATGAAATTTCCGTTTGGCAAAACAATTTGGAAATCATGCAGGATGAATATTACCGCCTCAAGAATGGTGGGCGGTTGAGTTATCAATTAGAAGCCGTCAAAGAAGTTTTGAATTTGAAGAGCTCGATCGAAGGAATTTGTGGCACAATTTCTGATTTGGGTAAAGTCAAAAACAGCAAGTATGAAGCCGCCTTATCAGCTGCAGCTGGTAATCGCTTGTCAGCAATTGTGGTGGAGACGGATGCAGTCGCCGCGCGTTGTATTGATTGGCTCAAAGCGAATCGTTTACCGGCTGTTACTTTTTTTCCACTCAATCGTTTGAAAGATTTTTATATTAGCCAAGAAGCGCAAGAGATTGCTGGTGAAAATGGTGCGGTTGGGTTGGCTTCGGAATTATTATCTTTTGATCGCAAATATCAAAAAGCCTTTGATCAGGTTTTTGGCAATACGGTGATTGTCGAAAGCTTAGATAGCGCCAAGAGTATCGGCATTAATCGCGAACGCATGGTGACGCTCGACGGTGATTTGTTAGAGAAAACTGGTGTCATGCGTGGTGGTTTCCGTAAACCAGAATCGTTAGCCTGGAAGGTGATTGAAGATCGCTTTTTCCCCGAGGCCAAGATCAAAGAGATTGCAGCTTTAAAAGCGAAAATTGAAGATCAACGTCAAGAACGCGAGAGCTTATTCTTAACAATTGGCGATTTAAAAACCAATGTTTCGATTGATGGCGAAAAAACCAAGTCGCTGAATATTGAACTTGATTCGATTAAAAAAGATTTAGATAAAATTTCTGGTGATTTGTCAGCGGCCCAATTAACTCCGGAACAACGCACAGAATTCCTGACTGATTTATCAGGGAAGAAAGAAGCTTTAGAGCAGTCGTTGGCCGAGGTGGAGAAATCATTGATTGAATCCCGTGGACGCACTGATCAATTTAATTTGGAAGAAGAGCGCAAGAAGCAAGAAATATTTTCCATTCAGCAAGAAGCCTATAATTTTCAGAATGAGCTGAATCGAGTTAGCGATCAGCTGTCCCAGGCAAAGATTGATTTAGCCAGAGTCGAAACCAAAAAGGAAGATGTGCTTTTAGCGATCAGAGAGAATTTGGGCGATAGCTGGGAGTTTTCTAATAAAGAAGATTATGCCCAAGTAGAGATCGAGGATTATAAAATTCGCATTGATAAATTAAAAAAACAACTAGAATTAATTGGCGGCATTGATCCCGAAATTGAAAAAGAATATTTAGAAGTCAAAGCGCGGTTTGAATTTTTAACTGAGCAATCATTGGATCTTGATAAAGCGATTCATGATTTGGAAAAAGTCGTCGAAGAATTAGATAAATTAATCAAGAAGCAGTTTGAAGATGAGTTTGCTAAAATTAATAAGGATTTCTCGCAATACTTTAAACAACTATTTGAAGGTGGTAGTGCGAAGTTGGGCTTAGTCCAGAAAGAGGAAGAACAAACTGAAGCCGAAAAGATCCGCGAACAAATTAGTCAGACGGCGGCTGAGGGAGTTAATGAAGAAGGGGAAGTTAGTCTCGTTACAGAAGTGGAAAAGAAAATAGTTTATCCGGAAGATAAATCCTTCTTGGCAAATATGGGAATTGAGATTGAAGCTTGTCCGCCAGGTAAGAAGATTAAGGCGATAAATATGCTTTCTGGTGGCGAAAAGACGATGACTGCCTTGGCATTAATTTGCGCGATTATTAATAATAATCCTTCACCATTTATTTTATTTGATGAGGTGGATGCGGCACTCGATGAAAGCAACTCCGCCAAGTTCTCTGGCATTGTTAAGGAGTTAGCGCATAAAACACAATTTGTAATTATCACCCACAATCGAGCGATTATGTCTGAGTCTGATGTCTTGTATGGCGTGACAATGCAAGGTGATGGAGTTAGTCGATTACTGAGCTTGAAGTTAAGTGATGCTGAGCATTTAGGGAAGGAATAAAATATTATAAAAAAGTGAACGCCCCGCAGACCTAAGCCTGCGGGGCGTGTTTTGTACTGGGTTATTTGCAGCCCTTGAGAAAGGCCCGCAAGTCTTCACGGCAAGGGAGAAGCTCTGCTGTCCAGATATCATCCATCTCAATGACAATCTTCTCGATAAGAGTGAGAAGGTCATAGAATGCTGAGTTTTTTGATTTGCAATGCCATAGCATTGAAAGTGCGGAATAGGCAAAGTAGGTTGAGAACAGTACCCTTAGCTGGTTCTCCAAGATTTTGCATTGTTTTTCTGAAACCGACCATTGTATCTCCGGAGGCAGAATGGCATTGTACATGCCGCGATCCCAGTAAACTGCACGGCCGATACGAATGACCTCTGCCTGGGCGGCGGCTACGAACATATGAAATTCGGTCAGGTTGACGTTAACCGTCGCGCAAACATGTCCGTCGGGGCGCCGGGCTTGGAATTCCGGTTTCAGGTCACAGGGATGAAGGGTCAATTCAATATTCACGGTGGTCCCTTTCTTATAGTTGAGGAGTGAACGATGATCGCCTTTAAATTTCACGCCCCGCAGACCCAAGTCCGAGAGGCGTTGTTTTGTGCTGGGTGATTAAATCGTGAAGACGCAGACGGGGGAGGTGACGTTGGCTTGGCCGGGGCGCTTGATTACCAACCACCAATTTCCGACTCCCAGGTCGTACCCGATGGTCTTGCCGGAAAGGGTTTGGTAAAAGACATACCGGTTGAAACTATCAGCTTCCCCATTCCACTCGAACGAAGCGTTGGTGATCTGCTCCAGTTCTACTTGGATCTGATCGCCGGCGCCTGGAATCTCATCCTGAACCTGAATGATTTGGCCAGGCGTGAGAATCTGTTCCAGGAGTTGAAGTTGCAGTTTTACCTGTTCGGCTCTATGCATGATGAGGCTCCTCTACGTGTTTTGTGCTAATTCATCAAATGAGCATACAGTCAGACAACTGACTATAATTAAATATTATATCAATTATTTTATATAATGTCAAGCATAACATCTATTTACCGTATATTTTGTTTAAATTTAGACAATTCTAATCATAACCATACTTTCTAATAAACAACATTTTTAGGCATTGCGTTAAAACCAGATAAATGAAGCCCATGGTAAATAATAAGACAAAGTAGAGGATTGGTAGTGGTGCGAATTGGAACCAGTGGGCTAAGGGCGTAAAGGGAATAATACAGCCGATAGCGACAATACTTAAGGTGGCAATAATAACAGCACGGCTGGGGCGACTTTGCAGGAATGGAATCTTATTGGTGCGAATTACGTAAATAACCATCGTCTGAGTGAGTAGTGACTCTACAAACCAGCCAGTACGGAAGAGGGCGGGATTGGCGGCGCCATTAAACAGAAACCACATCATACCGTAAGTCATAAAATCAAAAATTGAACTGATCGGGCCAATGATAATAATAAATTTTTTAATAAAACCAATATGCCACGGGCGCGGCTTTAATAAGTAATCATCGTCGACGTTATCGCTGGGCAAGGTGACTTGCGAAATGTCATACAGAAAATTGTTGAGTAAAATCTGTGACGGCAACATCGGTAAGAAGGGTAGGAGAATCGAAGCGCCGGTCATTGATAACATATTGCCGAAATTTGATGAGGCGCCCATCTTAATATACTTCATGGTATTGGCAAAAGTTTTACGGCCCTCTTTAACGCAATCAGCTAAAACCAATAATGATTTTTTGAGTAAAATAATATCCGCCGTTTCTTTGGCGATATCCGCGCCATTATCAACTGAGATGCCGACGTCAGCCGCCTTGAGTGCTGGCGCGTCATTGATGCCATCGCCCAAAAATCCGACGATATGGCTGCCACGTTGGAGGGCCCTAACAATACGTTCTTTTTGGAGTGGCATCATGCGAGCAAAAATAACGTTGACCTCAACTATTTTCACCAACTCTTCGTCATTATATTTATCAATTTCCGGACCAGTAATCACTCCGATACCGTCTAGTCCGACATCCTTACAAATTTTTTCGGTCACTAACTCATTGTCGCCGGAGAGAATTTTTAATTTAATTCCTAAAGCTTCTAATTTATCAATCGCTTCTCGAGTTGATTTTTTTGGCGGATCTAAGAAGGCAGCAAAGCCGCGAAATATTAAATTATCCTCATCAGTTTTGGAAAAAGTTGTTTGATCTTTGTCCACGTCTTTATAGGCAACGCCTAAGACGCGGAAGCCATCACTACTGAAAGTTTCAAATTGTTTTTTTAGTTTCGCTAAGCCAACTTTATCGAGCTTGTATTTACGATCGCCTAATTCATAATGAGTGCAATGTTTAACTAACTCTTCGGGAGCACCCTTGGTGATTAAGCGTGCTTCTTGATTAATCTTAACCACCACAGAAACCAAACGACGTTCGAAGTCGAAAGGAATTTCATCAATCTTTTTGATTTTATTGATGTCAAATTTATGGTGTTTAATTATAGCCTTATCTAGCAAATTATTCATGCCAGATTGATGCGTACTATTAAGATAAGCATCTTTAAGAATACTCTCATTTTCTTCGCCATTTATATCACAATGCTTAATTAGAACGATCTCGTCCATGGTTAAGGTGCCGGTTTTATCAGTACATAAAATATCCATGGCACCGAAGTTTTGAATGGCATCTAAGCGTTTGATAATCACCATTTTTTTTGCCATCTTTTGAGCGCCACGAGAAAGATTAACGGTAACGATCATCGGCAACATCTCTGGTGTTAAACCGACTGCAACGGCTAATGAGAAGAGTAAGGAGTCAACAAAATTGCCTTTGAATAAAGCGTTAATGACAAAAATAAATGTCATCAAAACAAAAATCAATTTAATCATTAACCAAGTGAATTGGCGGATACCCTTGTCAAAAGCGGTTTCTGGTTCGCGATCGGCCAAGTCTTTGGTGACCTTTCCAAACTCGGTATTTTTTCCGGTCGCAATAACCACGCCCAGGCCCGTACCAGAGACAACACTGGCTCCCATCATGGCAATGGTATCGAGTTCATAGACATTTTGTGGCTTTTGGTTTTTGACCTCACACCATTTTTCGACGGGAAAGGATTCGCCATTTAAAGTTGCCTGATTAAGAAAGAGGTCTTTAGCACTGATAATTTTCAAATCAGCTGGTATCATATTGCCAGCGGATAAAGTAACAATATCGCCCGGCACGATTTCTCGCAGCGGAACTTTAATTGCCTTGCCGTCACGAATAACTTCAGCTTGAATATGCACCATGGCTTTTAGTTTCTCCGCATTTTTTTGCGCCCGAAACTCTTGCACGAATGATAAGACAATCCCAATCAGGGCCATGACAATAATAATCAGAGCACTTACTGGTTCGCCAAAGAAAAACGAAAAGATGGCAACAATCACTAAGGTAATTACCAGTGGATTAGTGACCTGTTTAATTAGTTCATTAAAAAATCTCCAACCCTTATCGGCAGTGGCTTGATTTGGTCCATAAAGAGACAGTCGATGCGCCGCTTCTGCTTCACTCAGGCCATTGGTGCGAGTACTTTGCTGTGATAGAACCGCCTCGGGAGATATTTTTTCTAATTCTGTTAATGGTATTTTGGTTTCAGTCATATTTACCTTATTAAATAAGATTTAGATATTTAACATTTATAATCTTAACTTACTAAATATTTTACTGGTTTTCCTGTTTGTTAGCTTGAGACTAAAAGCTCTTAATAAATTTCTTAAAGATGTATAAATATTTAACAGGGTTAATCTAATTATAGCAAAGGACCGATTTAATAGAAACAAAAAAGCACTCCAGAGGAGTGTCAAAAAAGTTGGGCAAAATAAAGGGGCTCAACGTGCACCTGTATGTTTGATTTTTGAGGTGGTTGAGCCCACTAAGAGCCGGGCTTTTAGTACAGATTTTCGCGCGTTTAATGAAATGCGCAAGAATTTATAATCCAAAAGTGGCTGGATTTTTGTCATGTGAGTCAAATGACTGTGCTTTATACCACGAATCGGTAGAATTAATCTTCTTTGTGAGATTAATAAAACCTAAGCTGATAGGCGAAGCAAAATTGTAATGTTCGCATGAATGCGCGAGAGTAAAAAGACTCTGGTCCTCTCTCCAATAATTCGGAGTAAAAAGCGAGAAACTATCATCAATAATTATGTTGGCTTTAATCTAGGCTAGGCCTGGATATTTATTGCCAGTTTAATGACAGAATTCTCCTGTGAATCTAAATAAGCTTTTGAACAAGCCATTTAGTCGACTAAATGTCTCTGACCTACAACGGTAGGTGTGGATAAGGTACTAATAAAGAACGGAGTTTTGAGAGTTATGAGGTTCATATCAACTCTCTACATTAATTATATCATATTTTAGCAACCCGGTCAAAGGTGACAAGATTCAAATATTATTGTTTAAATTTAAATAAATAACAGTATATTCAATTTTCGTCAAATATAGTTACGTTCAGTTATAAACAAGTTATCCACAATACATAATCAAATTGTGGATAAATAAAAAGACACGGCTCTCAAAGCCGTGTCTTTTAGGGATAGATACTTGAAAATTATGGCCAAATTACTTAATTATTACCTTTTTATTGTCAAAATAGAGGTAAGAGAATTCCTTAAGGTAGTTTCGCAACGAGTTGTGCTCTGGTAAGCCCGATATTTTGATTAAACCGAAATTTCCACTCGAGGTGGCTAGCTGTGGTTTAAAGGTGGTGTCATTACCCATACTAAAACCAGAACTTGAAGATTCCAAAAAGAGGGTTTGTCGGTCGTTGAGTGGTAATTTATATGATTGGCCGTCGGTTTGACCGGTTAGCGCCACATTAGGGCTGAGAATCGTAATTTTGGAGCCGTCATTAAGATAGAGACTTTTTTCTAGTGGTTGCAAAATGGCACCAATTGTCTGTAAAACCACCGTAATTTTGCTATTCTGCTCGGAGCTGAGCGTCGCTGTTGAGGCTAAGTAGATTTGATAATCGTTTAGGATGTTGCCAGTGGCCGCTATCTTATTAAATGCGACCGTTAGTGGTTGCTGGGCTAAAATATCTAGTGCTGCTCCCGCTTGACTCGTATTAACGTTATTCAAATAGCTGAGTAATAATGGGTTAAGTTTGGTTGTATCCGGTAAATTCAGTAATAAATCGAATTGTGGCTGGTTGATATTAGTATAATCGCTTTGCCAATCGGCTTTAACCGCAGTAAATGACAATGGCTTTAAGACGATGCCTTGATTGTTAATGTTGCCCGATAGACGGATCCCTGGTTGAAAATAGGTTAACAGCCTTTGTGAGAAGGTTCGTGGTCGAGAAATTTGTTTCAGTACTAACGTCAGGTCGTCTTTGAGAAGGCCACTATGAAATTGCCAATAGATCCACGGACTCCAGGCCTTTTTTAAGTGGGTCTGGCTAGTGGTAGAATTATTTGTGACAAAAAAGGTATTAAAGCCACTAGTCTGGTAGGCCAAATGTTTATTCTTGAAATAGGTTTCGGTTTGTTTTTTGTTTTTAGCGAAGAATATCAAGGCGCAGTGAGCAGTCGGAGCTTGATCACAGCTGACCGCTAATTCGTCTTTAAGTTGATGGCGATCGAAATCCGCCAATTGGAAATCTGCTAGTAAGGTATCGAGAATTTTTGTCTCGTAGTAGTTGCCTTTGGCGCTTAAGTTCAGGTGCAAATAGAAGACAGTATTACTATTAGCATAGCCCGCTAAAGGATCGTAAAGAAACAGTCGGAAGCCGACGGCCGCAACAGTGACAAAAATAAACGCTAATACCAAAATCCCGGCCAGCAGCCGGGTTCTTAAGTTTTGTTTATTAAAATAAATTAACAGCAAACTTAGCATTGGTTTATATTATAATTTCTCGCCTGCCCCGCCTTAATTAGTGCGGGGCAGTGAGCGGTATAAATCTTAGTAGCGTGGTCGGCGATCATTGAAGTCGCGGCGCGGTGGTCGGCTGCCGAAACTTGGACGGCCGCCTTGTGGTCGAGAATTCTTTGGATCGGTAGTTGGATCGTAGTCAGCATTAGCTTGCTTAACGGATAAATTAATTCTACCCTTATCATCAACTTCAATAACCTTGACGGTTACTTCTTGTCCGACTTGGACGGCGTCAGTGATTTTTTCGATGCGGTGGTTTGAGAATTCAGAAATGTGAACCATACCATCTTTACCAGGCAAGATTTCGACGAAAGCGCCGAAGTCCATTAAACGGACAACTTTACCAGTATAAACTTCACCGACCTCAACTTCTTTGACGATGCCCTCAACCCATTTGACGGCGCGTTCCATGTTGTCTTTATCGCGGCCGGTAATTGAGACCAAACCATCATCATCGATATCGATGTTGACTTCGCATTCTTCAATAATTTTATTAATCGTTTTACCGCCAGCGCCAATAACTTCGCCGATCTTTTCTGGATCGATACGCAAAGAAACAATGCGTGGAGCATAAGGTGATAAATCAGCACGGGCTTCCGGAATAGTATTAGCAATAACGACTAAGATTTCTTCACGAGCGGTTTTGGCGCGTGATAAAGATTCTTTGACTAAGTCTAGTGGCATACCGTCAGTTTTGGTATCCATTTGGATGGCAGTAATACCGACCGTTGTTCCGGTAACTTTGAAATCCATACCGCCAGGGCCGTCTTCAAAATCTTGTAAATCAGTAATGACTTTGTAGCGCTTACCATCAGAAGCTAAGCCCATTGCAATACCAGCCACTGGGCGCTTCAAAGGCACGCCGGCGTCTAATAAGGCTAAGGTTGAACCGCAAGTGGAGCCCATTGAAGAGGAGCCGTTGCTGCCCATGACTTCGGAATTAACAATAATCGTGTAAGGGAAAATTTCTTTCTCTGGCAAGACTGGTAATAAAGCTTTTTCAGCTAAAGCACCGTGGCCGATTTCACGTCGGCCCATGCCACCAAATCTACCTGGTTCGCCATAAGCATAAGGCGGAGCATTATAGAAATGGATGTAAGATTTTTTGGTATCGTTCTCAGTCATTTCGTCGAGCAATTGAGCATCGCCAGGCGCACCCAAAGTCACGATGGATAAAACTTGAGTTTCACCGCGTTGGAATAAACCAGTGCCATGTGGGCGAGGCAATAAACCAACCTCAGCCGATAACGGTCTGATCTGATCTAATTTACGACCATCAATTCTTAGGTCTTTATCTAAGATAGCTTTAGTGACTTCTTCTTCTAAGTATAATTCGAAATTCATTTTAACGTATTCGATCACTTCAGCATGAGTGTCTTTAGCTTTCAAATCAGCGACGAATTTTTCTAGCAACTCTTTAGCGATGGCGCTGCGTTCACGCTTGGTACCTTTTGGTTGGTTGAACAAATATTTATCAAGTTGCGGTGCAAAGAATTTCTTGGCTTCTTCAAAAATAGCTTTCTTTTCGGTTAGTGAAACTTCTCCGCTAGCCCAAGCTGATTCTACTAAAGTTGTTTCATCAACCTTAGCTAAACCGATTTCTTTTCTAATTGTTTCGATGAATTCTAAGATTGGCTGAGCGCCTTTCAAACCGAATTCAAAAGCAGCATACATCTCGTCCTCAGTAGTTTCCTGACCTTCAGCATCAATCATTAAGACTTTATCTTTAGAACAAGAAATTACTAATTTCAAACTGGATTCTTTCAATTGAGTTTCGGTAGGGTTTAATACGAATTCATTATTGATGCGGCCAACGCAAATGCCGACGAGTGGTCCATTCCAAGGAATATCGGAAATAGTCAAAGCTAAAGAAGCAGCGGTAATCGCTACTAAGTCAGCGGCGTTTTCTTGATCATAAGATAAAGTAGTCGTCGCAATCTGAACTTCGTTTCTAATTTCTTGATTGAATAATGGTCTAATGCCACGATCGATCATGCGGCAATCTAAAATCGCATTGTCAGTTGGACGACCATCGCGCTTAACGAATTTAGAACCTTTAATTTTCCCAGTGGCGTACATTTTTTCTTGCATCTCAATCGTCAGCGGGAAGAAATCAATTCCGGTACGTGGTTCTTTGCCCATAACGGCAGTTGCTAAGATGACAGTCTCACCATAAGTGACAGTACAAACACCATTACATTGATCAGCTAACTTTCCGGTTTCCACGACTAACTTACGGCCGGCGAAATCGGTCTCGAATTTTTTCTTGGGGAACATAATGTTTCCTTTCTGGGACCGTTGGTGATTTATTTGAAAGAGAGTCTAAAGACAAATTGCTTTATCTTTCTTTCTTTCAAATAAATAGATCCTTACTTGGTCCCGATAATTATTTTTTGTTTTTCTAAATTTCAAACGGGGAGAACCGAATTGGCCTCCCCGCTTGGATATTTAAGCTTCGATAACTTCTGCAACTTCCTCGGCAACTTCTTCGGCTAGTAATTTAGAAACTTGATCTTTGCGCTTGGCAATTTTTAATTTCAGTTTCTTAACTAATTCTTCAAAGTTGGTCGGATTTTCTCTTTCCAAATATCTTAGGAGTCGGCGTCTTTCAGCTACCTTGCGGAGTAAACCACGGCGAGATGAAAAATCTTTTTTGTGAGCCTTAAGATGTTCGGTCAAACTGCGGATTTCTTCTGTTAAGAGTGCGATTTGTACTTCGGAAGAACCGGTGTCGTTCTCATGAACGGCGAACTTTTTGATAATTTGCTGCTTCTTTTTTTTGTCGATCATTGTAATGAGATCTCCTGTCGCGAGATTCCTAGTCCTCCCCGGGGTCTTTAATTTGGCAGCTACGTGCCCCGAAACCAAGAATAACGCCTTAATAATTAGTGCTTTTATTATATACTATTTGGTGGTAAATGTCAATTAGAAGTTGGGGAAAATAAATAGCTCCCGCAAGCGTGTTGCGGGAGCCGAGGAAAGGGCGAAAGGTTAATCAGCGCGGTATGCCGATTTTGATTGGAAGAGCAATCTCCTTGATGGAAAGCGCCCGAGGATACCGCTTGATGATTAGCGCTTCGGCTTCTTCCTTTGAGGGGGCGATAGCGGTGACCTCGGCACCGCCTCCGGGCGTCGTCCAGGTAACGACCTTCAAGTCAGGATGGACGAATTGAATTTCAACCTTCATCATTGTCTCCTTGTTTATGTTTTCGTCGCAGTCATTGGAATTGGCTACTCCGTTGGCGGCAGCTCTTTAGTCGTTTCTTTCCATTCAATTCCCATGTGAAATCTCCTTGTTCAGTGTTGTTGCTTAGTCTTCGTCGCAGCCGTTGGGGCAGGCGACGCCGACGCGGTAAGTGGGGTAGGAGCTTTTACAGCCAGGGCATATCGGATATGCCTGTTGACGCTGCTGGCTCAGAGGCAGGGATTTGGGTTCAGTGACAACCGGTGGCGTTTCGGGAGCTTCGGTCAGGAGGGAGTAGTAATAACTCCTTTTGCTCGAATCCCTCAAAACATCCTTCAAATATCGCGTGACTGCCTGCAGGTGTGTCCGGCACTCGTACGGTCCAGCGACTTCAACGTCGTCGAATTCACGATAGACGCGAAACCAGCGCAGAGGCTGTGCCATGATATTTTCTCCAGTTTAGCCAAAATTGGCGAGTTGGTTGTGATTTCAATGTGCTTAACTATCATTACAATATATCATATATAGTAAATTTTGTCAAGTACTTTATACACAGCTTACCAATATTTTGTTTAAATTTAGATTAAATTTAAAAAAAGCCGGGATCCTTTCGGTTCCCGGCATGGTTAGTGGTAGTAAGGTACTTGGTTACTTGGTTGCTTGTAGACGGAGGTTAAGGACCTCGACTTCCTGTTTGAGCGCCTTGTTGGCCTCAACTAGGCTAGCCACGCGGCGGCGGAAGTAGGCGTAGTTGTCTTCCCGTCGCCTCTTGTTATCACGGACGACGACGTAAATAAAGTAGCCCACCAGGCAACTCATGGCGACAAGGATAAGCGGCATCAGTTTTGCCAAAATCAGGACAAACAGCGGGATGATAGTGGCGACGATGGTTAGAATAATGCTCAGGATCACCGTGAATACCGACACAAAGATCAGATTCATTAAACTGCGTGAGAAGAGCGAAATAATGTGTTGGTCTGTGGTCTCGCGATAATACCATTTCCAGAACGACTTATTTTCATCACGATTCCAGACTATCAATGCAAACAACCAGAGTTGGCCAAAAGTCAGTGCGGTCGTTGCCAGCCACCGTGGCGCAATACATTCACGTTCAGTTGCAACGACGCAAAGCATCGCCACAAAACTGATTGCCTGGCCAATAATGAACAAGACAGCAAGAAAATTGAAGATATGGACAAATGTTCCTAGCATGTTCGTGGTCTCCTTGGTTGTTAGCTTTTTGTTCAACGTGCGTACATCGGAACAATCCGACATAATAGGCTATTATATCAAGGATTTAGTAATTTGTCAATACAGGCATTTAGACAGCACTGACGGTAGAATTTACAAAATAAAAAGCCGCTCGGAAATCCGGGCGGCAGAATAAGCAAAATGTACTGAATTATGTGGCTTTGACGGCCTTGTTGCGACTCACTGTCGCCTTCCTGGTCTTCGGCTTGGGAGCGATGAGCGCATCCAGCTCAGTTTTGGCGGCCTCGGCTTCAACTTTGTAGCGGGCAGCCTGCCAGCTCAGTTCGTAAATCTTCTGTTTCAGTTTAACGATGTATCGCGCCAGGTAAACGCTGCCGACCATAAAGGCGATAATCAGGAGGAAGGGCAATGATTTAATCAGCAGGGCCAGCAGGAGGGGTGCAACGGCCACCACGACGACAGCCAGCGCTGACAGTATGACGATGGCGATGACCCAGATGATGGCATTGATAACATTGATCCAAAAGTATTCTTGAGTGGACATCCCCTTAAGATCAAAGTAAAAGTCCGAGAACGACATCTTGCGGTCAAGCATCCAGAACAGCAGTGCAATCAGCCAAAATTGGCCAAAAAACATTGAGCTGAGCGGTACCCAGCTATCACTGATATCCAAAGTCTTGTCTTTGATCTTGTATGAAACAACGGCATAGGCAAACAGTCCGAAATTGAAAAGTTGCAACAACAACAGCAAATTGCCCAGGAAATAGAATGTACCAATAAAGACAGGATAAGACATGATGGTTCTCCCTTTGGTGACTGGTGGTTAGGTACGAACGTCAGAACACTTCTGACGCAATACAATATCATAGCAAATAATTGTCATTATGTCAATAGTTCTAAATTGGAATAGTAAGACAAAGCCGACATAATCTATTATAATTAGTATATGATATATTTTTTACACAATTTCTTGCCAAGTCCAATTTTCTGGCAATTCGGCCCGCTTGTAATTCGCTATTATGGAATCATAATATCTTTGGCGATCGTGGCGGCAGTATTGCTCGCAATACGATTAAAACCACGGCACGGCTTTAGTACTGATGATTTATTAGATTTGGTGTTTTATGTAATTATCTTTGGCGTCATTGGCGCGCGTGCCTATGAGGTTGTAATTTTAGAACCGCGCTATTTTTTTAGCCATCCGGCCGAGATGTTAATGATTTGGCATGGCGGTCTAGCGATCCATGGTGCGATTATTGGCGGACTGCTGACTCTCGCTGTTTGGTGTCGTTTAAAAAGGCAAAATTTTTGGCGCTGGACGGATTTAGCGGCAGTGGTTTTGCCACTAGCTCAAGCGATTGGACGCTGGGGTAATTATTTTAATCAAGAGGTTTTTGGTCGTCCTACTAGTTTGGCCTGGGGCATTCCGATTGAAGTAGCTAATCGACCATTACAGTATGTTAATCAATCGTATTTTCACCCCACGTTTTTGTATGAGTCTGTTTTGGATTTATTATTATTTGTAATTTTGTTCAGTATTTATAGAGCGTCTAGTAAGAAGAACATGGGATCCTTCATGTTGTTCAGGATGACGTTTGGAAGTGGCCAATATCTGGGGTTATATTTAGTTGGTTACGGTTTAATCCGATTTTTATTGGAGTTTATGCGCAGTGATCAAACTGCGATGTTGCTGGGCCATCGCTGGCCGCAAATCTTTAGTTTATTATTAATTATCGTTGGTCTAATTATTTTTAATCGTCATAAACTGCTTGATGGTTGGATTTTAAAGATCAAAAAAGCACTGTAAAATTACAGTGCTTTTTTTAAATGATGATAAGTATAATACTGCAGACCGGATTTATGCCCGATGCTGGCTGATCTGGCTAGGCAAGAAAACTCCTCAAAAGATTTTTCCGAGCTAAAAGCCCAGAAAATACTCCCAAACAGTTCCCATGCTTGTCGTGCCTAGCCGAAACAGCCCACCGGGCGTGCTCCCTCCGAGACGGAGGGAAAAGAAATAAAAATTTTCTCAAAAAATTTTAATGGAAGGTGACAAATTTTGTAAGGTGTTTATGTTCGCCTCGCAGATGCGAGAACCGGCCTGCAGAATTATAACTACCACCCAATACCCTGCAGACAAAGAAAGTAGTCAAAGGGAAGATCCGAGCACGAAGCCAAGATAATCCTCCAAATAGTTCCTATGCTTGTCGTGCCTGCAGAATATTGAGTGCTAGTTGGTTTTTAAGTGCGCAATAGGGAAGCTTAGCAAAAAATATCAATAAAGTCAAGCGCGACGATTTAAGTAAACAAAAAACTAGCTAAAATTAGCTATTTTTTAAATTTAAATAAAATTTTGGGTTCCTCACTTAACAATTATACCCCGAAATGGCATAGTATGCAACTATTGTTATAAACAGCTTTTCAACCAATAATGATCACCTTAGTACGAGCGGATTTGCCCGCCTTGATACTGATGGTACTTTTGGCAACACTAAAATATTTCGCTAAGACTTCAATTAGCTGTTTATTGGCTTTGCCCTCAGTGGCGGGAGCGGTTAAATGGATTTTGTAGACCGAGTCAGTGATCTGTTCAATTTTTAGTAGTTTGCAATTAGGCCTGACTTCAGCGATGATTTGTTTCATGGTGTGTATTTTGATTAACGAGCGTGGTGTCATTCCTATGATGATGGGAATCCACTTGGTAGCGTCATTCCTGGCTTGACCAGGAATCCAGTTTTCTTGAATTTACCTTACTTTTTCTTTTTATTAGCCAAATCGCCTGCTGGCGATATCTGGGTTGGCTATATTCTTTTGGAACCAGCTCCGCTGGCAACTTAATTATTATCCTCCGCTTCGCTACGGACTGAATTAGGAAAAAGCAAAAGCTAACAAAAAGAAAA
>CAISTG010000010.1 GCA_903888345.1 Candidatus Buchananbacteria bacterium
ATACTTTGACTTGAGCCAGGTATTGCTCCTTGAGACTTAGACGCTCCGCCAAGGCCTCGATGGCCTCTTGGTTGGGGTCTTGGGACTCTACTTGAGTTGATTGGTGACGTTCGGGGTTCATAGGTTAGAGGAAATAATTATAAGCATATTATACAACAATAATTAACAAAACAGTAGCTCAGTCAACGGCCTAAATTTGCCATAATAAAAGCCGCCCGATTGGGCGGCTTTTATTGTATATTTAGACTTCGATTAAGACTGGTAGAATCATCGGGCGTTTCTCGGTTTTTTGGAACAAGAATTTGCCTAGTTCATTTCTAATCTTATCTCTCAAATAAGCGTCATCTGGTGCCGTTAAAGGATTATCGTCCTTCAGGATTTTTCGCACTTTAGTTCGCGTCATTTCAATTAGTTTTTTATTTTCTTTCAAGTAAACAAAACCACGGGAGATAATATCAGGACTCTGGATCAACTCTCCAGTTTTGCCATCAATAATGGAAATAACGACTAACATGCCGTCTTCCGCTAACTGTTGGCGATCTCTTAAGACAACATTATTCATGTCAGTAAGTCCCAAACCATCAACGAAAATATAGGAGGCGGGAACTTTTTGCTCTAACATTCGGCCATTATCACGAGTAATTTCAATCACCGAACCATTGTCTGGCACGATAATCTTCTTCGGATCAAAGCCAATGCTTTTAGCCAGCATGGCGGCTTCCTTCAACATGTAATGATTAGCATAAGACGGGATAAAATAATCCGGTCGAATCTGTTTTAACATATAAGCGATATCCTCACGGTTACCATGACCAGAAACGTGAATATCCATAATCGTACCATGGATTACATTATCACATTGGCGATACAAATTGTCTTTTAATCTTTGAATCGTCCGTTCATTGCCAGGAATAATCGAGGAAGATAAAATTACAGTATCGGTTTTTCGTAACTTAACCGATTTATGGCTGCCGTCAATAATGCGGGACAAAACAGCGTTTTCCTCACCCTGTGAACCGGTACATAAAATAATAATTTTCTTTTCCGGAAATTGATCAACATCCTCAATACGAATAACCGTATTCTTTTGATATTTGATATACCCGAATTTTTTGGCGATTTCAACATTAACCTTCATGCTGTAGCCATCAAGGGCGATTTTTTTGCCCAGCTTTTCGGCAGTGGAAATAATCCAACCGATTCTCTCAGTTTGCGAGGAAAACGTACCGATAATCATACGACCCGGGGCTTCCATAATTAACTTCGTGATATTTTTATGCATCTCTTCGGTGCTGGCTGATTTACGAATATCGCTGGCGCCCAGTGACTCTAACATTAACACGGTCGGACGTTGTAATTTACTTAAATAAGTATAATCAAGCATTGGCTTTCCATTCTTATCTTTTTCCAGCGTCCAATCGCCCGGATGAATCGCTGTTCCTTGTGGTGTTTTAATGATAACACCAACAGCATCCATAATTGAGTGATCAATGGCAAAAAAACTGATTTCAAAAGCACCCAATTTCATCGTATCTTTAATTGCTTTAATAGTAATCGTTTTTAATTTCTTCGAACTGTCCTTTTTGTAATCATCTTGACGATGTTTAACCATTGCCAAGGTTAAAGGACGACCAATGATGGTTGGATTACCCAACTTCTCTAAGAGAATTGGCGCTGCCCCAATATGATCTAAGTGACCATGAGAAAAGATTACACCTTTGATGTTTTTTTCTTTGCCCTTCAAATATTCAGTGTTTGGAATAATATAGGAAATTCCCGGCATATCCTCTTCCGGAAATTGCATGCCCATATCCAAAATAATGATATCCTCGCCATATTCAAAGACGGTCATATTACGGCCGACTTCTTCGTATCCACCCAAGGGAATGATACGCAAACGCGGACCAACTAGTGGCTTAACGCCATCGGTCTTAACGACAATCGGGCCACGATTAATTTTTTTGTTACGCAAATCAATCACGCCATGGCGATATTGCTGGCGCGCATCAACTGCAGCTGTCTGCTGACGGTTTTTGGAAATGTCTTTTTGTTGAAAATTTCCGGTCTTACTGCGTGTAGGAAAATTCTTTTCCTGCGGTGCGGCCGCCCGAATTTTATTTTCAGCTAGTGGCAGATCGACAGTTTGCAACCAAGTATCCAAACTTAAATTTTGATTATCACTTGGATTCGGAGCATTATAACGTTGAGTTGGTTTAGAAAAACCGCCGACAACTTTTTTGGGCTCCTGATGTTTTTTCTTCATGCCCGAAAAATTTGGGGACTTGAAGTCCTTTTTCGGCGCATTGCGCTTAAAATTGTTATTATTCATAAATTTATTTTGCTAATTTCCACCATCAAAGAGGCGTCTAATAGAGTTATAACAATAACTCCAAAATAGGAAATTCAGCGAGAAATAGTTTCTGACTATTTCGTTGATTAATTTTTTAATTAGATCAGACCGACAATTATGACTACTAATTATTATGTCTGAGATCAGAAACAGTTTACACCTGCTTCAAAGAGAGGAGAGTGTGCCGACAGAGAGACTTGAACTCTCACCACCTTGCGGTGACACGGCTCTGAACCGTGCGTGTCTACCAATTCCACCATATCGGCCTATAACCCAAAATGAGTTATCTTAAAGTGCAAGATTAAGCCACGTCTCGCCCCGTTGATTTTCATTAATCAACTGGGGTCTACCAATTCCACCATATCGGCTTATCCGGCGCGAGGCGCCGAAAAATTATTTGAAGATGCGTTTTGTTTTAATATACCAATCACTCAAATTGGCAAAACGATCACTATAGCTAGCAATGAAGCTAACATCAAAGCCCTTAACTGACTCATCTTGCGGATAAGTATAGGTTGGGCTGTATAGGAAAATTACGGGTAATTCGGTGGCAATAATCTTCTGGAATTCCCAATATTTGGCAGTGCGATCAGCTACATCAGAATTTTTACGAGCCGTTTCTAAAATTGTATCTACGTTCTTGTTGGTAAAAATCGCCAGATTAGCTCCGGGATATTCATTCTGTGATGAATGCCAAAAAGCGAATGGATCTGGATCCGAAGACATGTTTTCAGAAAATAACAAAGCTTCATATTTACGAGTAGCCACATTATCTTGAACAATCTTGGTTTTATCAACAATCTCTAAAACAGTTTTGACTCCAATTTGATCCCAGCCCTCCTTGATAATTTTAGCGACCTCCAAATACTGAGGCTGATCCGCCACCGTTAAAACAATCCTTAATTCATAACCCTTTTTAATGCGTGATTGTTCCGTCAAACCATTACTGGTAGTCGTTGCCGTCAAAACCCAGCCATTTTTCTCTAGCAGAGCTACTGCCGCTTCCGGATCGAAGGCATATTTGGTGATATTAGGATTATTATCAATACCTGGCAAGATTGGTGCATCGAGCGCTTTAGCATTATTACCAAATACTTCGGAAATAATCTTCGATTTATTAATTGATAGAGCTAGGGCTTGGCGGATATAATCTGCCTGCAATAAAGTATTGCGCTTTTGATTAAAGAAAACAGCAGCGTATTGTGGCTGATCCAATTCATGATAATTAATGTTTTTATGCTTCTTCAATTCATCACGTAGTTCACGTGGCAAAAAAGAAACACCATCAACATTGCGACTCTTCAAGGCATCAATCAGCGATGGGCTATCCGCATAAAACTTAAAGGTTAACTTGGCCAAGTAAGATTTAGCACCATAATAATCTTTATTTGCAACCAGGGTATAGGACTTGATAACACCCAACTTATCCTTTTTTAAACTATCAACTTTCCAAGGTCCGGTGCCAATCGGCTTTTTGTTAAGCTCATTTAAATCAGCATTAGCTGGCGCGATATTGGACCATAAGTGTTCCGGTAAAATCCCAAAAGTCAGCATGGTGATAAATGGAGCAAACGGCTCTTTCAAGGTAAACTTCACTGTGTAGTCATCAATCTTTTCGCAGACGACACCACGGAATTCTCGTCCCAGAGGGCTCTTAAATTCTGTATCTTGCAAGGAAGAAACCGTAAAGACTACGTCGTCAGCATTAAAGGGTTCGCCATCATGCCATTTAACGTTTTTCTTCAGATTAAAAGTATAGACTAATTGATCGTCTGATTGCTGATAATTTTCAGCCAAATCTGGCACTAAGTTATGGTCCTTATCATAAGTGACTAAGGAAGAAAAAATCAAACGACTCAAGTCGCTATCAACGCTATTAGTCTGTGACAACAACGGATTAATAAACCGCGGACTCCCGACCATACCCTCTGAATACTCGCCACCAGCTTGCGGTACGGAAATTGTAAACAACAAAAAAATATTAATAACCAGTAAACAGACGCAACCTAAGATTGACGCCAACAAAATATTTGCCCATCTCCTCTCTTGGGGAGTTAAAAATTTAGGCAGATACTTGAGGTGTTTCAGAGATAACTTCTTATGACTGAAAAGATTGGCCACCAGCTTGCGATCAAGATGATGCTGGCGACGATATTTTTTGAGCTTGATATTTTGACGGTCAAAAAAACTGGTTAGTTTCTTTGTTCCTGATTTCATTAGGTTCACAAAAAGAAAAATTATGACGACCGAAACCGGTCGAACTAATCCCATTGCTGCGATCAACTAAGTAAGCAGTCGCTAGACCAATTATAAGTATCGCTGCTTAAATTAGCATGAAAATTAAGAAAAATCTTAATTGAAGACTAACTAAAATTTTAGTACAAGACGTTTAAGAGAGAAACGACTAAAAAGATCACGGCCAAAAAAATGGTGGCTTTAAATAAAAAGCTTTCCATGCCTCTTTTAGTTCTATAGACATTGCCTTCACCACCAAAAGCCGCACCTAAGCCGGTGCCGCGGTTCTGAAGCAAGACGGAGATAATTAATAAAATTGCTGCGATTAATTGAATAATGCTTAAAATCATAAATTTAGGTCATGTTTTCTATCAAAAACGCTTTCTTCAAGCTAAAGTCATATTAGCACATAAAGCGATAAAAGTCAACTTAATCGACAATTCACATTTACCCTTAATGTTTCTTTGTGCTATAATAAAGTAGAAATTTACTAACTAGATTCTCCGATATTTCGGTGATGGCCTACTGCCTTAACGCCAAAATTCTGAGAATAATGTTAATGGATAAATTCTAAAACAATATGCCCAAAAACACCGGCGAAACCGAGTGGCTAATCCAGCAACTGACTGGCGAATGGAGCCGCAAAGCTTCCAAAGATGCCTCCAAAATTAAACTTAATCAACTAGTTTCCAAGTTAGGTTTTTTTTATGAAAAGCTACGCAACGCCATTGACTATAATGAGGAGCATCTGATTCGTCGGGCCTCATTAAAACGCCTACTGAATCGCCAGATAACCTTTCTAGGAGAACGTGACCCCCTGAAAATCAGTCAAACGGTTATCTTTGAGTTCATTCGTGCCAAATACTTACCCAATGACACTTTACCTGAAACCGATATTGAAGAGGTGGCCGTCATTATCGCTAAATTTTTAATGATCATCAATTACGCGGCTCAAAATTCTCTGCCCGATAATCGACTCGGGCCCTGGTTAATTGACTTATTGGCTTGCGAAATTGACGAATTTTTATTTCCTAACAATCGCGAGCTCGCCATCGTCAACTTTATGTACAGTGAAATGGTTAAGAATATTTCATTTGTCAAAAGTAACGTTGACGAAACCGAACGCAATATTCAAATTTACATCGCAGTGCTGCAGAATCTCATTAAATCCGATCAAGATCTAGTACGCTACTTATTACTAAAACTTTACCATCCTAATTGGAATAGCTTAAGTCCGGCGCAAGTTAAAGCCTTTGGTAATGATCTCATGAGTACTAAAGCCAAGATTGAAGCCCATCTGCATCACTCGTCTGGCTTTCAGTTAAGCAACCTCATTCGTCGCCAAGCAATTTTCTTTAACGTTTTTAGACAACTAATCGAGCAAAATCCTGAAACTATTCGTGAGATTATTACTGACGAACAAAAATTAGAAAGCAAGATTACCGAGGTCTGTAACAAGAATTACAAAAAAATTCGCGGCAAGCTGATGGGTTCAATTTTCCGTGTTATCATTTATATTTTCTTTACCAAAACGATTTTAGCCTTCTTGTTAGAACTGCCTTATGATGAATTTATTGTCGGCCATATCAATTGGAATGCCTTAACCATCAATATTGTCTTTCACCCAATTCTAATGGCCACGATTGCCTTAGCCATTAGAGTGCCTGGTACTAAAAATACCAAAATGATTATTGATGAGGTTAAAAAAATAACTTACGGCGAGGAACGCAAATTGATATATAAACCGAGAAAAGTCATGCGTCGCGGTTCGTTAAGTTATATTTTCTTTAATGCCATCTATCTAGTGATGTTTGCTATCTCATTCGGTTTCGTTATCTGGGCATTACATAAGATCAACTTCAATATTTTTTCTGGCGCTTTGTTTATTTTCTTCTTGACCCTGGTTAGCTTCTTCGGCTTTCGCTTGCGCACTTTTGCCAATCAATATCTGGTTTTACCGCGCAAAGAAAATCTCCGTAATTTCTTGGTCGACTTTTTTACTTTACCGATTATCCGCGTTGGCCGTTTCTTCTCGACTAACTTTTCAAAAATCAACATCTTCTTATACATCTTAGACTTTGCCATTGAAACTCCTTTTAAGATGCTAGTGGAATTACTAGAAAAGGCGCTATCCTTTATTGGCGAAAAACGTGAAGAAATTTCCTAGACAGTATTATTTGACACCCCGGCCTCGGTCGGGGTTTTTGTTTACGTCTTGACAAAATAGCTATAATTTGTTAGATTAAACAGTTAACTATTAATTGATCTTTTACAACGTCAACAACCAAGAGAGGTCAACATGAAAAAAGCTGCAAAAATAATGACTTATAAGGAAGTTTTTGAAAAGCTGTTTACTGATTGCCACTGCAAAGATATGGAGCGGTTGCTCTTTACGGTTGATCCCTTCATCAAAATGTTTGAGACCGGTGTCTATCCTTGGCGCACCAAGCAGGATATCAAGAAAGCCAAAAAAGACATTAGTTTTGCTTTGAGCCTAGTTAATTGCGGCCCCATGACACGACTCGAAACCATACCTATTGGGCCACGAACTGAAAAAATTTATCCTAACGATTTTTTAGAATTGCCCGAGGATAAACGCAAGATTAACTTCGACAAAGACGGTACCAAATTATTATTCGCTGGCCGTTGGGGAACGATATTAGCCGAGATCCAGAGTATATCATTTAACGTATTTATTGCTATGAAGGACATCCGAATTGATGCCATTCATGAGCAAGTATACTGGCCACTTCCGCCATATTGGGGCTGTAGGCCTGATGATCTCGATGTCGAAATTATTCGATTACTTTTCCCAGATTTCATTAAGGGCATCAGTCGAGGTATCAATACTGGTTGCAACGAAATTGATAACATTTTGTATGCAACTATCTATACTTGCCTTCATCGTTGGTTGGGCGCCACTATCCTCGGCAATCAAGAATGGACTTTGCGAGACCAGAGTCAATTGTACCGAGAGGCCGCAGAAAAACTGACTCCGTTATTGGAACTTATCGGCACCGGCAACTTGATTCTGGGTTACCGACCACATGAAAACGGGTCACTGATCGTCCTTTGCCAATAGTACTTTATTTCTAATCTTTTCGGCCACTGCTTGTCAGTGGCTTTTTTTATTATTTTAATCATACTCTTGACAAGATTTCATTGTTGCGCTATAATTTAGATAGTTAGACAATTATCTAAATATCTAAATATGTCCTTAACCATTACTATTCAGGCCCTATCAGACGCTAACCGCCGTCGTATCCTGGATATACTCAAACGCGGCGAGATGAACGCCGGCGATATCAATAAGAAATTAGACATCACTGGTGCCACTTTGTCACACCACCTCGATATTCTTAAGCGTGCCGATCTGATCTCTGGTCGCAAGGAGGGCCAGCAAGTCATCTATTCACTTAATCTCAGTGTCTTTGAAGAGGCGGCGGAACAGCTAGTCAAATTTTTTGAAATCAAAACCAAGTCTAAGTCCAAGAAAATCGAAGACTGGCGCGGCTAAATATTAAAATTTAAAAAATAAAATAATTGTATGAACAGTCCAATTAAATTCAATTTAAAAACGGAAATAATTCCCCTGCTAATTCTGCTGGTCTGTGTTGGCTTGAGCTTTTTCTTCTATGCGCACTCCCCTGAGATTATCGCGACCCATTGGAATTTCCGTGGTGAAGCTGATGGCTATTCCTCCCGAATGTTCGGCTCCTTCTTTTTTCCTGGCCTCTTGATCGGCATCTACTTATTATTTTTGGCCCTGCCTTTCTTAGATCCAAAGCGCGAGCGTTATGAGGAGTTTGCCAAAATCTATAATATTTTCCGCTACCTGATTGTTGGTGTTCTAGCGATAGTCTATCTGGCCACCGGTATCTACAATATTGGTTATCATATCAATATCGGCATTACTGTAGCGACGGTTATCGGTATTATGATGATTGTCCTTGGCAACTACATGGGTAAAATCAAGAAGAATTGGTTTATGGGTATCCGCACGCCTTGGACCTTGTCTTCGGAGAATGTCTGGAACAAGACCCACCGCGTCGGCGGCGTCCTCTTTATGATTTTCGGCGTTATTATTATCGCTGCCCCATTTTTACCAGAAACTCTGGCCATGATTCTTTTCTTTGGTTATACTGTCGCCATGCTCGCTGGAACTTTTGGTTATTCCTATTGGTTGTTTCGACAGGAGAATAAATAATTTCTCTTATTAACTATTCTTCACAATACTCTCAGCGTCATTCCCGCGTAGGCGGGAATCCAGTTTTCTTAAATTAACCTTACTTTTTCTTTTTCTAGGAAAAAGCAAAAGCTAACAAAAAGAAAAAGTCGCGACCGGTTGAAAATCATGGCTGAATTTTATGCTTCACTCCTAAAAATTATCTGACGCTGTCGCTTGCGATAATTTTTGAGTCGTTCC
>CAISTG010000011.1 GCA_903888345.1 Candidatus Buchananbacteria bacterium
CCAGCCTGTTATCCCCGGGGTAACTTTTGTCTGATGATCTCCCACGGTCCTACGAACCATGGTCGGTTCACTAAGTTCTGCTTTCGCATCTGCGCGACATACCCGTCTTGCAGTTAAGCTGGCTTTACCCTTTACAGGACCAATCCGATTTCCATCCGGATCTAGCCAACCTTTAAACTTCTCCGTTACTTTTTAGGAGAAAAGCGCCCCACTTAAACTACCACCCAAGCACTGTCTTCCTCTACCCTACTAAGATAGAGAAGTTAGAACCCTGACATCAAAAGAGAGGTGTTTCATTGGCGACTCCGCTGTCCCCGAAAAGACAGTTTCAAAGTCTACCTCCTACGCTACGCAGTTAACATCAAAATTCAATACCAGGATATAGTAAAGCTCCCGGGGTCTTTCTGTCTAGCTACAGGTAAGGGGCATTCTCACCCCTATTGCGATTTCACCAAGCAGATCCTGGAGACAGTTCTCCAGTCGTTAAGCCTTTCATGCGGGTCGGAACTTACCCGACAAGGGATTACGCTACTTTAACACGGTCAGAGTTACCGCGGACGTTCACCGGAGGCTTTGAGCAGTCAGCTGCTCCGCTTCCGCGCCGCAATTAATCTGAGTTCCTTCTATCGCAATGTCTTCTTACCTTTTTAAACAAAAGACACTCGCAAAAAAAATTCCAAATTATTATTCACTAACACTTACTGAGAAACTCATAAAAATTGTGACGTAAAAGCGAAGCAACCGCCGCTTTTAACACTCTGGCACTGGTCAGGCCTCAGCCCCTATACTTCCTCTTACGAATTAAGCAGGGACCTGTGTTTTTGATAAACAGTCGCTAGAGAGACGTTTGCTGCGTCCTCCTTTCCTTGCGGAGAGGAGGAAGATCTTATTCCTAAGTTACGATCACTTGTTTGCCGAGTTCCTTCAGGATCTTTCACTTGTTCACCTTAGCACACTTGTGCCCACCCACCTGTGTCGGTTTTAGTACGGATCCAATATATTTAACCCTACGGGTTTTTCTGGTCGGCTTGCTCATCTGGCTTCACTTGTCCGAGGACAAGCTTCGCGCCTATTCTTGGGTTACCCCTCAAATAGTCGACAGAAATCCGATAATCTGCCCAGACTACTAAACCGCGTCACCCTTCAGAAATATATTAGAGGGCCGGAATATTAACCGGCTGTCCATCAGATAAACCTTTCGGCTTCTCCTAAGGCCCGCCTAACCCTTGGATGATCTCCATTGCCAAGGAAACCTTGGGTTTACGGTGTTGAAGAATCTCACTTCAATTGTGGTTACTCATGCCAACATTCTCACTCCTTATCGCTCCACCGCGCCTCGCGGCTGCGGCTTCAGCGCAATAAGGACGCTCCCCTACCCCTGATACATATAAATATGTACCAAGCCATATCTTCGGTGTTAAACTTTAGTCCCGGATATCTTCGGCGCAAAATCTCTTAGCTAGTAAGCTGTTACGCACTTTTTAAAGGATAGCTGCTTCTAAGCTAACCTCCTAGCTATCTGAGAAATTCCACCTCCTTACTAACACTTAGCTTAAACTTAGGGACCTTAGATGATGATCTGGGTTGTTCCCCTCGCGACAATGGAACTTCGCTCCCACTGTCTGACTCCCTATGCACATATCCTGGCATTCGGAGTTTGGTAAAAATGCCTAGCCGAAGCCACGGTATTTCTTCCAGTGCTCTACCTCCAAGATATTTTTTCATAAAGGCTAGTCCTAGAACTATTTCGGGGAGAACCAGCTATTACCAAACTCGATTAGCTTTTCACTCCTTACCACAGCTCATCCCAATGAATTGCACGACAAACGGGTTCGGACCTCCACTTTCATTTCTGAAAGCTTCATCCTGGCCATGGCAAGCTCGTCTGGCTTCGGGTCCTCTCCCACCAATTATATTTCGCCCTTTTAAGACTTGGTTTCCCTGTGCCTCCGCGCCATAAGCGCTTAGACAATTGGTAAAAGAGACTCGTTGGCTCGTTCTGCAAAAAGCACGCCGTCACCGGTATAAATACCGGCTCCGACTCTTTGTAGGCATAATGGTTTCAGATTCTATTTCATCGCCCTCACCGGGCTACTTTTCACCTTTCCCTCACGGTACTAGTTCACTATCGGTGACCAGATTGTATTTAGCCTTAGCGGGTAGTCCCGC